>JAKPUV010001339.1 GCA_029554925.1 Candidatus Hydrogenedentota bacterium
CCCTGGGAACAGGTCCGCGAGATGATCACGTCTCTCCGCCTCGCGGAGAACGACACGGTCTTCGCCTACGATCTCGCGTGGGAACCCCAGTTCCGCCCCTTCGAGCGCGACCCGTTCAACAAGGACTGGGAGGCGTGGATCATCGAGCGCTACGGGAGCCTGGAGAGCGCGGAGAAGGAGTGGGGCGTTCCCGTGCCCCGCGACGCCCACGGAAACATTGCCAACTTCACGGAGGAGATGATCGGGGTGGAGGGGCCGTGGAGCCCCATGATCGCGGCGTACCGCCGCTTCCTGGACACGCTGCTCTACGCGAAGTACAGCCGCGCCCGCGACCTCGTGCGCCGGATTGACCCGAACCACCATGTGAGCTTCCGCATGTCCATGGCGGGCGACCCCACGGACACCCAGCGCAACACCATGCTCTACGACTTCGCGTACTTGGGCGGCGCGGTGGACCTGTTCGAGCCGGAAGCCTACGGCCGCATCGGCGACTGGGAGCGCGTGAAGCCCGGCGCTTTCACCCAGACCTACGCCCGCTGGGCCAACCCCGCCCTGCCCATGATCTGGGCCGAGGCCGGGGTCCATGTGTGGGACATGGCGTCCATGTCCGTCCCGGAGGAGAAACTCGCCTTCCAGGAGCGGTTCTACACCGACTTCTACCGCATGATCCTCCAAAGCGGGGCCGACGGCATCTTCTGGTGGTGGTACCCCGGCGGCTTCCGGTCCAACGAGAACAGCGACTACGGCGTGATCAACCCCGACGGCACGGACCGCCCGGTGACGGCGGTGATCCGCAAGCACGCCCCGCTGGTGGAGAACGGCCCCGACCCCGCAACCGAGGACCCGTGGCTCGTGTTTGACCGCGACAGCCACACCAACGGCCTGTCCGGAGTGTACACCGCCCTGCAGGCGGAGTACTGGGCCGCCGTGACGGCGGGGAAGACCCCCGGCCTGCGCACGGAGGGCACGGGCACCACATCGGCGGACTGCCCGCTCGTGGCCGTGGGCAACCGTCCCTGCACCGGGTCAAACCCGCCCAAGTACCTGGACGCTTACTTTGACGCCGTGCTGACAGGCGGCGGGAAGCTGGTGGAGAGCGGCGCGACGGTGTCCGCCGCCGAGTTGTCCCAGGTTCCGTTCCTGGTGGTGACGCTGACCAATCTCGGCGAGGCAGCCCTGCTGGGCGGCGCGGACGCGACGGGACCCGGAACCGTCATGCTGACCGCGACGGTGGGCGGGGCGGCAGAGTCGGTGCCCCTGCCCCGGACGCTGGCCCGGTTCGAGCGGACCCGGGTGCGTGTGCCCCTGCCGAAGGAATGGCAGGCCCCCTGCGAGCTTGTCCTGTCCCTGGAGGCGCGGGAACGGACGCCCTTCGGGCCGCGCCCCCGGATATCGGTCGCCCCCTGAGGTGTCCTGAAAAACCGCGCGGGCGCGGGGAAGGCTCCCCGCGCCCGCGAATCTTGGGCGGCCGCCGGAATCAGCGGATGTAGTCGTTGAGGATGTTCTCGAGGTACTCCTGGCGCCCGCTGACGATCTTCGGCTCGCCGTTCTTGACGGTGTAGGCCTCCAGCTCCGCGAAGCCCACCTTCCCCTCCTCGATCAGCTTGCCGATGCCCTTGTTCCACCCGGCGTAGCGCTTCTGGACGAACTTCTCGATGGCCTTGTCCTTCATGATGCGCGCGGCGATCTTCAGGCCGCGGGCGAAGCAGTCCATCGCGCCGATGTGCGCGTGGAACAGGTCCTCAGTGTCAATGGACTGGCGGCGGATGTGCGCGTCAAAGTTGAGGCCGCCCGTCTTGAACCCGCCGTACTTCGTGATGATGTACATGGCCAGCGTGGTCTCGTAGAGGTTCGTCGGGAACTGGTCCGTGTCCCAGCCGAGCATCTCGTCGCCCCGGTTGGCGTCCACGGACCCGAGGATGCCGTTGGCCCCCGCGTACTCCAGCTCGTGCAGCAGCGTGTGCCCCGCCAGCGTGGCGTGGTTCGCCTCGATGTTCAGCTTGAACACGTCGGCCAGCCCGTACTTCTGCAGGAAGGCGTGGCAGCTCGCCGAATCGAAGTCGTACTGGTGCTTCGTCGGCTCCTTCGGCTTGGGCTCGATGTAGAACTGGCCCTTGAACCCGATCTTCTTCGCGTAGTCCACCGCCATGTTCAGGAACAGGCCCAGGTGGTCCAGTTCCCGGCCCATGTCGGTGTTCAGGAGGGTCTCATAGCCCTCGCGGCCGCCCCAGAACACATAGCCCTCGCCTCCGAGATACTTGGTGACCTCGAGGGCCTTCTTGACCTTCGTGGCCGCGAAGGCAAACACGTCCGGGGAGGGGTTCGTGGAGGCGCCGGACATGAAGCGCGGGTGCGAGAAGAGGTTGCAGGTGCCCCAGAGGAGCTTCACGCCCGTCTCGTCCTGCTTCTTCTTCGCCAGCTTCACGATGTGGTCGAGGCGCTTGTTGGTCTCCGCAAGCGTGGCCGCCTCCGGCGAGATGTCCGTGTCGTGGAAGCACCAGAAGCCCACGCCCAGCTTGGTGAAGAACTCAAACGCCGCGTCCAGCGTCTGCTCGGCGACCTTTACCGGGTCGCCCCCGGCGTTGTAGGCGCGGTTGTAGACCGGCGCGCCGAACATGTCGGCACCGCCCGACTTGAAGGTGTGCCAGTAGCACACGGCGAAGCGCAGGTGCTCGGCCATGGTCTTCCCCATGACCTTTTCCTTCGGGTTGTAGTGCTTGAAGGACAGCGGATTTTTCGAGTCCGGCCCCTCGTACTTCACCTTGTCCTGTACTTCGGGAAAATAGACGGTCATGCCACGGTCTCCTGTTGGGGTTGGTCTTGGCTCCGGCGCGCCCGCGCGCCGGTGGCGGAACGGGAAACGCCCTTTTTCGAACACGTTCCACAATACCGCCGATTCCCGCCCCGTTTCAAGCGCCGAATATTTCGCGGGGGCGCGGCGTTCTATGGAAGGCGGGTCGCAGGGCGCGGCCGCGGGCAAGGAGCCGTCGCGTGGAAAAAAAGAAGGCGAAAGAGGACGGGTGCGTGGTCTTCTGCGGCGGCAAGGGCTGCCGCAAGGCCGGGTCCGACAAGGTGCGGGCGGCGCTGGAGAAGCTCGCGGAGAAGGAGAAGGTGCGCCTGACGGTTGCGGAGACCGAAGAGTGCATGGGGAAATGCTCCCAGGGCCCCGTGGCCGTCGTGTGGCCCGCCGGGAAATGCTGCGTGGAACTCTCCAAAAAGGACGCAGCCGACCTGCTGGAACTGGCCGCCGACAAGAAGGGCGAATAGCGCCGGTCCGCCGCCTGTTGCGCGGGGTTGGGGCGGTAATGCTACACTTTTCCCCGGCGGCGCCGGACATCCAGGGCGCCGCCCGACCCCCCACCCCAACGGCGGAGGCCCTTTCATGAATCTTGCTGAATGCATTCGCAATGTGCCGGATTTCCCGAAGCCGGGCATCCAGTTCAAGGACATCTCGACACTCCTGCTCGTGCCGGAGGCTTTCCGCGAGACGGTCCGGCGCTTCCGCGAGCGCTATGCCCCGATGGACGTGCAGGGCATTGTGGGGGTGGACGCCCGGGGCTTCGTGTTCGGCGGGGCGCTGGCCTATGAGATGGGCATCCCCTTCATCATGGCGCGCAAGCCGGGCAAGCTGCCCGCGGACACCGTGTCGGAGTCGTACAGCCTGGAGTACGGCGAGGCCACCCTGGAAATCCACCGGGACGGCATCGCCCCCGGCCAGCGGGTGCTGATCATGGACGACCTGCTCGCGACGGGCGGCACGGTCGGCGCGGTGGCCAAGATGCTCCGCAAGCTCGGCGGCGAGGTGGTGGAGGCCGCCTTCCTGGTGGAACTGCCGCCGCTGAGGGGCCGCGAGAACCTCGCGGCGATGGGCGTGCCGGTTTTCTCGCTGGTGGAGTTCATGGTGGACTGACCGGCGCGTTATTGTCATGCATACCAACCCAGGGGCCGGCGGCCCCGGCGCAGAAAGGAAGCAGTGCATTTCATGGAGCAGCAGTTTCTCCCGGGTACGGAAATCGAGATCGTGAACGAGAACGTGGTGCGCGGGCAGCTCCGCCACCTGCTTTTCGACTTTGACGGCACCATCAGCCTCCTGCGCGAGGGCTGGCAGAACATCATGGGGCCGGTCTGCGTCGAGATGATCTGCGGGGACCACCCGGCCACGCCGGAGATCGAGGAGGAGGTCCGGCGGATGATTGACGAGACGACGGGCATCCAGACCATCTTTCAGATGGAGCGTCTGGAGGAGATGGTGCGCGAAAAGGGACTGGTGCCGGAGGACAAGGTCCTCACCCCGGCGGAGTACAAGCAGGTGTACCTCGACCGCCTGATGGTCCCCGTGCGCCAGCGCATCGCCCGGCTCCAGGCCGGCGAACTGACCGTTGACCAGGTGACGGTGGGCGGGGCCATGCGCTTCCTGGAGCTGCTCTCCAAGCGCGGGGTGCACATGTACGTCTTCAGCGGCACGGACCGCGACGACGTCCGCAACGAGGCGGGCATCGTCGGGGCGGCGCCCTTCTTCGAGGAGATCTGGGGCGCCCTGCCGTCGAAGGAGGAGTACAGCAAGGAGAAGGTGATCCGGGACATCATGGCGCGCCACGAGCTGAGCGGACCGCAGGTGCTCGCCGTGGGCGACGGCCCGGTGGAGCTGCGCAATGTGAAGGACGCCGGGGGCGTCGCCCTGGGCGTCTGCTCGGACGAGACGACCGGCAAGGGCTGGGACATGCACAAGCGCGAGCGCCTGCTCCGCGCGGGCGCGGACATCCTGGTGGCCGACTTCCGCGAGGCGGACAAACTCGTGCCCTACCTCTTCGCCGACTGACCCGAAGGAACAGCACACACGCCGGGCGGCGCGGTCCGGTTCTCCGGACACGGCCCGCCGTCCCGGGGAGGCGTCATCATGGACGAGCGGACCGTGTACCACATGATCGGCCACGGGCACATTGACCCCGTGTGGCTCTGGCGCTGGACCGAGGGCTACGAGGAGGTGCGCGCCACCTTCCGCAGCGCGCTGGCCCGCATGGACGAGACGCCGGAATTCCGGTTCACCGCCAGCAGCGCCTGCTTCTACCAGTGGCTCAAGGACACGGAGCCGGCGCTGTTCGAGGCCGTGCGCCGCCGGGTCGCGGAGGGCCGCTGGGAGCTGGCCGGGGGCATGTGGGTCGAGCCGGACTGCAACCTCCCCTGCGGCGAGTCCTTCATCCGCCACGGCGTCTACTCCCAGCGCTTCTTCCAGGAGCACTTCGGCCGCCGCGCCCGGGTGGCCTTCAACCCCGACAGTTTCGGCCACGCGGGCACGCTGCCGCAGATACTCCTGAAACTCGGCATGGACGCCTATGTCTTCATGCGCCCGGACCCGGTGCGCGAGCGGGACTACCCCGGCGGAAACACCTTCTGGTGGGAGTCCGCCGACGGCAGCCGCGTGCTGGCGTGCAACCTCCCCCTCTGCTACAACGCCACGGCGGAGGAGCTGCGCGCCCGGTTCCGCGACCTGCCCGCCTACCCCCACCTGGTTCCCGGCCAGCGCGACGTGCTGTGCTTCTTCGGCGTGGGCAACCACGGCGGCGGCCCCACGAAGGAGTCCATCGCGTTCATCCAGGAGACGCAGTGCGCGGACGGCGGGCCGGAACTGCGGTTCTCCACGCTGGAGGCCTATTTTGACGCGTTCAAGGCCCGCACCCCGGCGGCCGCGGTGCCGGTGGCGCGCGCGGAGCTCCAGCACCACGCGCGGGGCTGCTACAGCGCGCACTCGGAAATCAAGCGGCTCAACCGGCAGGTGGAGCACGCCCTCATGACGGCGGAGCGTTTCGCCACCCTGGGGTGGCTCATGGGGGCCTTCCCCTACCCCTCCTCGCAGCTGGAAAAGTCCTGGAAGGACCTCCTGTTCAACCAGTTC
>JAKPUV010001155.1 GCA_029554925.1 Candidatus Hydrogenedentota bacterium
CCGGAGAAGCTCCCGCCAATTCGGACCCAATGTGATACCCTTCTGCTTGGACATGATGTTTCCTTCTGGGGCCTGCGGCCCCGGTTCAATTACCCAGAAACATCATGTCCCTTTTTTGCAGAACTTTGGAAGCATAACCTCTTCGGGTGCCCGTCCCCATTCCGGCCGTCCCGGCTCCGCACCCGTTCTGCTAGAATCGCCGGGGGCTCGTTGCCCCGCGAAGGAGGTCCGCCATGCGTTTGTCCAGCCGCAGAGGTTTTCTGAAACAGGCGGGGGCGGCGTCCGCGCTGCTGCTGTCCGCAGGCGGCGGGGCCCGGGCTGCGGAGCCGGGGCCGGAGCGCCCGCCGAATGTCGTGTTCATCCTCACGGACGACCAGGGCTACGGCGACCTGGGCTGCACGGGCAATCCGGTCCTGAAAACGCCGCGCATTGACTCCCTGCGCCGGGACGGCGCGTGGATCCGCCGGTTCTACGCGAGCCCCGTGTGCACGCCGACGCGGGCCTGCCTCATGACGGGGCGCTACAACTTCCGCACGCGGGCCATTGACACCTACCTCGGCCGCGCGATGATGGACCCGGCGGAGGTGACGCTGGCGGAGCTGCTGCGCGCGCGGGGCTACCGCACGGGCCTCTTCGGCAAGTGGCACCTCGGCGACAACCACCCCATGCGCCCCGTGGACAAGGGCTTCGACGAGTCGCTGTGCCACAAGGGCGGCGGCATCTGCCAGCCGTCGGAGCCGGACAACACATCGTATTTCGACACGGTCCTCTCGCACAACGGGAAGGATGTCCGCACAAAGGGCTACTGCACCGATGTCTTCGCCGACGCCGCCGTGGCTTTCATCGAGGCGAACGCGGACCGCCCCTTCTTCGCCTACCTCGCCACGAACGCCCCCCACAACCCGCTGGACGTGGCGGACGCGTACTGGAAGCCCTTCGCGGAGAAGGGGCTGGACGAGAAGACCGCCCGCATCTACGGCATGATCGCCAACCTCGACGAGAACGTGGGGAAGGTGCTCGACACGCTGGACCGTCTCGGCCTCGCGGAGGACACCCTGGTCTGCTTCATGACCGACAACGGCCCCGCCCTCCACGACAGCGTGCGGCACAACGCGGGCCTGCGCGACGGCAAGGGCTCGGTCTACGAGGGCGGCCTCCGCGTGCCCTTCTTCGCGCGGTGGACCGGGCACATCGCGCCGGGCGCCGAGATCGCCGCGATGGGCGCGCACATTGACGTCCTGCCCACGCTCCTCGACGCCTGCGGCTTCACGCCGCCGGAGGAGCCCCGCCTCGACGGCGTCAGCCTCTGGCCGCACCTCGCCGGAACGGCAACCGGCGCGCCCGACCGCACCCTCTTCCTCCAGTGGCACCGGGGCGACGCGCCCGAACCCTTCCGCAACGCCGCCGTGGTCACGCGCCGCTTCAAACTGGTCAACGGCGCCGAACTCTACGACCTGGAGGCCGACCCCGGCGAGAAGA
>JAKPUV010001164.1 GCA_029554925.1 Candidatus Hydrogenedentota bacterium
GTGGACACGTCGGGCATCGTCACCGACCCCTCGCGCGCGACGAACACCTACGGCAAGCTCAAGGCCGGCGGCCACAACATCCCCATGCAGGAGGTGCTGCGCACGGACACGCCGAAGCCCCGCATGGTGTCGGGCGACGCCGAGGCCGCCGTCATCGCGCAGATACGCCGGCTCGCGCCGGAGGTGGACGCGGTCCTCATCGGCGACCAGGTGTCGGCCACGGTCTCCGACGCCGTGTACGCCGCCATCATGGAGTGCGCGGAAAAGTTCTCGCTGAAGACGGTCGCCGACTCGCGCGCCCGCGCCGGGTACTTCGCCGGCGTGGACGTGATCAAGCCGAACGACCGCGAGGCAGGGCTCGCCGCGGGCATTGACGTGGTGGACGAGGCGTCGCTGATGGAGGCCGGCCGCTTCCTCACCACGCGCGCGAGGAACGCGATGGTCACGCGCGGCCCCGAGGGCATCACCGTGTTCGCCGCCGACGGCTCCGTGGAGACCGTGCCCATCCGCCCCGTGCGCGCCGTGGACGTCACCGGCGCGGGCGACACCGTGGCCGCCACGATCGTGCTCACGATCGCCGCGGGCGGGTCGCTGCGCGACGCGGCCGTGCTCGGAAACCTCGCCGCGGGCATCGCCGTGGCGCAGCCCGGCGTCGTCACCGTGTCCAACGACGAGCTGCGCGACGCCGTGCTCGGCCCGGAGGGGCCCGAGAAGCTCAAGTCGGTGGACCAGCTGCGCGGCGTGGTGGAGCGCCTGCGCCGCGACGGCAAGCGCGTCGTGTGGACCAACGGCTGCTTCGACCTGCTGCACGCCGGGCACATCTCGTACCTGCTGAGCGCGCGCGCGTGCGGCGACGCCATGATCGTGGGGCTCAACACGGACGACTCGGTGCGGGCGCTCAAGGGGCCGGAGCGCCCCGTGGTGAACGAGATGGACCGCGCGCTCGTGCTGTCGGCGCTGGAGTGCGTGGACTACGTGGTGCTCTTCGGCGACCCGTCGCCCCTGCGGCTCATCGAGGTGCTGCGGCCCGACGTGTACGCGAAGGGCGGCGACTACACGCTTGAGACCATCGTACAGGAGGAGCGCCGCGCCGTCGAGGGCTACGGCGGGTCCATCGCCATCATCCCCGGCCGCGAGGGGAAGTCCACCACCGGCCTCATCAACAAGATCTCCGGGAAGCCCTGAGGCGCCCGGCCCCGGTCAGAGCAGCTTCCCGGTCTCGCCGAAGCCCTCGCGCTTGCAGCCGCCCTCGCACCCGTCCCAGCAGTAGGTGCACAGGCTCCCCACCGGCAGCGTGGTCGCCTCCACCATGTCGTCCAGCCGCTGGTACTGGAGCGTCGTGAGCGACAGCCGCGTGCGGATGCGCTCCACCATCGCGTGGTGGCGGTCGGAGTCCGGGTTGGCGTACTCGTCCAGATGCCGGTCCGACTCGCCCTCCAGCTCCTTCACGGCGCGCCGCGCCGCGAGGTCCATCTCCGACTTGGACCGGGAGAAGTTGAGGAACTTGCACCCGTGCACCAGCGGCGGGCAGGCGGGGCGCATGTGCACCTCCAGCGCCCCCGCGTCGTAGAGGCGCTGGATCGTGTCCTTGAGCTGCGTGCCGCGCACGATCGAGTCGTCGCAGAAGACGATGCGCCGCCCCTGGATCAGCTCGCGGATGGGGATCAGCTTCATGCGCGCCACCAGGTCGCGCGTGGCCTGGGCCTGCGGCATGAAGCTGCGCGGCCAGGTGGGCGTGTACTTTGCGAAGGGGCGGCCGTAGGGGATCTTCTTCTCGTTCGCGTAGCCGATGGCGTGCCCCGTGCCCGAGTCGGGGATGCCCGCC
>JAKPUV010001173.1 GCA_029554925.1 Candidatus Hydrogenedentota bacterium
GCCGGACACGCCGCGCTCCCGGGAGAACGCGGGGTCGTAGTGGACCGAGGCGTCGCACTTCACGTTGTACATGTTCTGCACGCGGCGCTCCGTCGGCAGCCCGTTGTCGTCCCAGCCGATGGGGAAGAAGATGTTCTTGCCCAGCATGCGCTGGAAGCGCACGATGAAGTCCTGGTGCGAGTAGCTGAACAGGTGCCCCACATGCAGCGAGCCGCTCACCGTCGGCGGCGGCGTGTCCACCGCGAAGGTTTCTTCGCGGGACTTCGAGGGGTCCCACGCGTAGAGGCGCTTTTCGGCCCACATCTGGCGCCAGCGGGGCTCCATGCTCCCCGGGTCAAACTGCTTGGGGTACTCCATGCTGATTCTCCTGACTGGTTGCGGCCGGGAGGAAACCCCGGCGCGGGACGGAAGGCGCGCGCGGCGCGCTCCGGGGGGACGGGACGAACGGCGAAAGTATACCAGACGCGCGGTCCGCACGGAAAACGGGCGGGACGGCGGTGAAAGAAAACGGCCGCCGCGGACGTGCCGCGGCGGCCGGGGGAAGGCGCCGGATTATGGAAGCAGGCGCTGCATGTCGAACCCGTACCAGGGCTGGCTCGTGGCCGGCGCCCCGCCCAACGACGGCGAGAACCGAAGCATCAGCTGCTCCTCCCGGACCTCGTAGGCCGTGTCCAGCATGTTTGCCGTGGTGGCGACGTACGGCGACTTTGCGATGTTCTCCATGGCGTTCTGTGTGAACGCGCCGAAGGAGGGGCCGATGTTGAAGGTCTTGAAGTTCTGGCGGGTGGCCGCGTCCTTCGCCCCGTAGAACATGCCCGCTGTGAGCCGCGTCGCGGTGTTGTCAAACTCGCCGGACAGGTTGTAGTTCACCACCGGCGGGACGCCCGGCCCGTCGAAACGCATCAGGGCGCCGCGCCGCTCGTTCCGCCCGTCGGTGACGAAGAACTGCTGGGCGTGCTGCGGCGGCAGGGATGCGAGCAGGCCCACGGCGTCGCGCAGCCCGAGGGAGTCGTAGAGCGCCTCCCGGAAGAGGAACTGGAAGTTGAGGTTCGAGAAGT
>JAKPUV010001185.1 GCA_029554925.1 Candidatus Hydrogenedentota bacterium
CACGGTCTGCGCGCCGTCGCGGTGCTGCCTCATGACGGGGATGCACACGGGCCACGCCCGCATCCGCGGCAACGACCGCGTGCCCCTGGAGCCGGGGGACACGACGGTGGCCGAGGTGCTGCGCGGCGCGGGCTACGAGACCGCCCTCATCGGCAAGTGGGGCCTGGGCGAGCCGGAAACGATCGGCGTCCCCACGCGCCAGGGCTTCGACTATTTCTTCGGCTTCCTCAACCAGAAGCACGCCCACAACCACTACCCCGATTACCTGTGGGAGAACGAGACGCGGGTAACGCTTCCGGAAAACGTCCAGCACGAGAAGTATGAGGGCGTCTGCGCGCAGTGCGAGACCTTCGCCGACGACCTGTTCGCGGAGAAGGCGCTGGCGTTCATCGAAAAGGGGCGCGAAAAGCCCTTCTTCCTCTACCTCAGCCACGTCATCCCCCACGCCAACAACGAGCGCGGCGCCGCCCTCGGCAACGGCATGAAGGTGCCCGATTTCGGCCCCTACGCCGACAAGCCCTGGCCCGACCCCATCAAGGGCCACGCCGCCATGATCACCCGCCTCGACAGCTATGTCGGCCGGGTCCTCGACACGCTCCGCGCCAAGGGCCTCGACCGCGACACGGTCGTCCTCTTCACCAGCGACAACGGCGTCCACAAGGAGGGCGGGATAGACCCGAACTTCTTCAAGAGCTCCGGCCCGCTCCGGGGCATCAAGCGCAGCATGCACGACGGCGGCATCCGCGTGCCCATGGTGGCGTGGGGCCCGGGCCGCGTGCCCGCAGGCACCGTGAGCGACCAGGTCTGGGCCTTCTGGGACTTCCTGCCCACGGCCGCCGAGCTGGCGGGCGCGCAGGCCCCGGCGGGGCTCGACGGCGTCTCCGTCGCCGCCGCCCTCACGGGCGCCGCCAAGGTGGATCACCCGCCGCTCTACTGGGAGTTCCACGAGGGCGGCTACTTCCGCGCCGCACGGATGGGCGACTGGAAGGCCGTCAGCCTGGGCCCCAACGAGCCCACCCAGCTCTACAAATTCCCCGAGGACATCGGCGAGGCGAACAACATCGCGGCGGACCACCCCGACATCGTCGCACAGGTGGACGCCTTTATGGCCTCCGCCCGCACCCCCTCGGAGCATTGGCCGGGACGGGCGGGAAAGAAGAAGCAGAAGTAGGCCGCGCCGCGGGACCCCCAGCATGACACACCCCCCGCCCGGACGCCGGGCCTGCATACACACCCTCGGATGCCGCCTGAACCAGGCGGAGAGCGCCCTGCTGTGCGACCAGCTCGCCGCGGCGGGGTATGAGGTCGTGCCTTTCGGCGAGCCCGCGGACCTGGGGGTTGTCCACACCTGCACGGTCACACGGGAGGCGGACGCGAAGTCGCGGCAGATGATCCGCCAGTTCATCCGGGCGAACCCCGGTGCGCGCACGGTGGTCATCGGCTGCTACGCGCAGCTCCGGGGGGCGGACATTGCGGCGATCCCCGGCGTGGACCTCGTGCTGGGGAACGCGGAGAAGATGCGCCTCGCGGAGCACCTCGCCGCGCTGGACGCCGCGCCGACGGGGGACCGCGTGCGCGCCCCGCGCATGGGGCGCGCGCCGTTCACCCTGCCCTGGACCCCGGACGGCCCGCCGGTGACGCGGCGCATGAACCTCAAGATCCAGGACGGCTGCGACTTTATGTGCAGCTACTGCATCATCCCCTTCGCCCGCGGGCGGTCGCGGTCGCGGCGGCTGGACGACCTTGTCGCCGAGGCGGCCTCCCTCGCGGCGCGCGGCGCGCGGGAGCTCATCCTCACGGGGGTGAACCTCGGGGGCTACGCCTGCGACGGGAAGACGCTGGTGGACGTCGCGGACCGGCTGAACGCCCTGCCCGGCGTGGAGCGGATCCGCATCAGCTCCAT
>JAKPUV010001188.1 GCA_029554925.1 Candidatus Hydrogenedentota bacterium
GATCTTCCGCGACATGGACGTGCTGGTGGAGGCCTTCGACCGCGCCGACCAGAAGGCCCTGCTCGTGGCCGCCTACGCCCGCGCCTTCCCCGGCGTCCCCATCGTCGCCGCGTCCGGCCTCGCGGGCCACGGCCCCGCCAACACGGTCCGCACCCGCCGCGCCGCGCCCCACCTGTACCTCGTGGGCGACGGGACCGCCGCCGCCGAACCCGGCCGGGGGCTCATGGCCCCCCGCGTCGGCGTGGCCGCCCACCACCAGGCCAACGCCGTCGTGCGCCTGCTCCTTGGCGAGGATCCGGCGGAGGCGTAGGGGCTACTGCTCCAGCAGGCGGTCCAGCACGCCGGAGACGGCCTTTTCCTCGGCGGAGCCCGACTTGAGCTGGAGGAGGGTGGCGGCGGTGCCGCCGCTGAGGAGGTCCTTCTCGCCGAGTTTGAGCGTCTGGCCGACGCCGTACTTCATCACGAGATTGGCGACGGTCTTCTTGAAGAAGGTGTTGGCGATGCCGCTGGTGAGCGGGCCGCCGACCTCGAGCTTCACGTTGTCCATCTTCGCGTCGGCTTTGCGGCGCTCCGGGAGGACGCCGATGTCGTAGCCTTCCGGCTTGAGAAGGAAGTCCAGGGGCAGCTTGCCGTCCGTGAAGGTGGCGCCGAGGGGGATGACCCCCATCTTGGTCTTCGCCTCGATGGACAGGCCGAGGGTGGCGAAGTCGAGGAGCGCGGGGAGTCCGGGGCGCTCCGCCTCCACCCAGAGGGCCCTGGGCTCGCGGGCGACGCGCAGGTCCTTGAAGCGCAGCTCCTTGACATACAGCTCGATGTCGCGCTTGCGCAGCTCCTCGGTGCCCTCGATCAGCTCCAGGGGCACCCGCTGGAGGTCCCCCGGCACCTTCACGGTCATGCCGCCGAAGCGGGTGCTCTGGGCGAAGAGTTCCACCAGGTCGAGCTGCTCGCGCACCTTGGCCAGCGGCGGCTTCCACTCCTCCAGGGTTTCCGGGTCGGCCTTGGCCGCGGGCGCGGCGGCTGGCGCGGGCGCGGGGTCTTCGGTGACCGCCGTGGGCGCGGCGGCCAGCAGCAGGGCCAGGGCGAGGAAAAGGTGCTTCATGTCCGGTGCCTCCAGGGGGTCTCAGCCATTCTCCGGGCGGACCGCCTCGTAAATCGCCGCGATCCCGAAGGTGAGCGGGACCGCGCGCGGCGCGGAGAACCCCGCCTCGGCCAGGAGGGCGCAAAAGGCCCTGCCGTACGGGAAGGTTTCCACGGTCCTGTTCAAATAACGGTAGGCGCCCGCCTCCCCGGAGACAAGCCCGCCCACGCGGGGCAGGATGTGCCGGAAGTACAGCAGGTAACCCGCCCTTAACAGGACGTTTTTCGGCAGGGAAAATTCAAGGATGAGCGCGCGGCCGCCGGGACGCAGCACCCGGCGGATCTCCCGGAGCGCGCCGAGGGTGTCCGTGACGTTGCGGATGCCGAAGGCCATGGTGACGGCATCGAAGGCACCGTCGGCGAAGCCGAGGCGGGTGGCGTCGGCGCGGACCAGGCCGCAGCGGTCCGCATGGCGGGCGACGGCCACCTTGCAGCAGCCGCGGCGGAGCATGCCCGCCGACAGGTCGGCGCCCACGGCCAGCCGCGTGCCCCGGCGCCGCGCCAGGGTCAGCAGGACGTCGCAGGTGCCCGTGGCGAGGTCCAGCACGCGGGCCGCGCCGGGGGGGACCATCTCCGCCAGCCGCTGCCGCCACGCGCGGTCGCACCCCAGGGAAAGCACGGCGTTCGCGCGGTCATAGGTGCAGGAGATGCGGTCGAACATCTCGGGCACATGGTCGCGCGCGGGGCCGGGGGGCGTGCTGTGTTCTGCGGGCATGGGCGTGTTCCCTTCGGGACGCCGCTGATGCTACCCGAGGGCGGAGCGTTTGCGCAAGCGCGCCGCGGATTTCAACCAGCCGGGGCCGGGGCGGGAACGGCGCCCGCGGGGGCGGCGGCGGCGTCTTTGGCCGCCTTGTGCGCGGCGTAGGCCGCGGGGTACGCCTCCAGCACCCACTGTTTGAACGGCCTGCCCGCGCCGCCGCGCTCGTAGAGGGTCAGCAGCTCGCCGATGGGCGCGTCGTTGAACATGGGGCCGAACTGTTTGCGCGCCGTGGGGACGTCCGCGCCCTTGAGCAGAAGGTAGACCGCCGCCGCCACGCCGGTGCGGTGGGTGCCGCCCTGGCAGTGGGCGAGGAAGGGCTTGCGCCCCGTCTCCAGCACGCTGATGTACCGCGCCAGCGACTCGGGGTCGGGCAGGCTGTTCTTGGACCAGCCGAAGCTCTCGTGGGCGATGCCCGCCTCGGCGCAGGCCTTGGCCTCCTCGTCATACCACGACGAGCCGGGGTTCTGCCCGCGCATGTTGAGCAGGGTCTGGATGTTGTGCTTTTTGGCGTAGCGTTTAATGGCCGCGCCGCTCATCTGCCGCGACCCGTAGAAGGCGCCCTTCTCCACGGTGCGCCAGTTGTGTCCGGGAAAATAGGCGTACAGGGGGATGGCCAGCACCGCCAGGCTCACGCCCACGATGCCGCCCACAATCTTCAACACGGTGTTCATGCTTCGGTTCCTTCCCGCGCGGGGGCATGCCCCGCGCCAAAGGGCGATTGTACCGCTGTTCGGCGGCGTTCGGCAAACCCGGCTTTGAGCGCGGCGGGCGCATTCTGCTAAACTCCGGCCGCGCGCAAGGCGCGCCCCCCCGGCCCCATTCCCCTCAGGCTTCGGGGGCGGATATAACCCCAAGGAGTCCCCGGCATGGCGGCAGACGGCGGTAATGGAGCCCTTTTCGAGGAACTGAGCTGGCGCGGGTTTGTGCACGCGGTGACGCACCCGGAGCTGGAGGCGGCGCTGGCGAAGGAGAAGATCACGCTGTACTGCGGCTTTGACCCGACGGCGGACAGCCTGCACATCGGCAGCCTGCTTCCGATCATGGGGCTGGCGCATTTCCAGCGGGCGGGGCACCGCCCCATCGCGCTGGTGGGCGGCGGCACGGGCCTCATCGGCGACCCGAGCTTCAAGGCGCAGGAGCGCGCCATGCTCACGCGGGAGCAGGTGGACCTGAACGCGGCGGGCATCCGGCGCCAGCTGGAGCATTTCCTGTCCTTCGAGGGGGACAACGCGGCCACGATGGTGAACAACGCGGACTGGCTGTGCGCCCTGCCGCTCATTGATTTCCTGCGGGACGTGGGCAAGCACTTCTCGGTGAATGTGATGCTCAGCCGGGACAGCGTGAAGAACCGCCTGGCGGACCGGGACCACGGCATCTCGTTCACGGAGTTCTCGTACAGCCTGCTGCAGGCCTACGATTTCATGCACCTGTACAGCACGCGGGAGTGTCGCCTCCAGATCGGCGGCAGCGACCAGTGGGGCAACATCGTGGCGGGCATGGACCTCAGCCGCCGCCTTTGCGGCGCCGAGACCTACGGCATGACCTTCCCGCTGGTGACCAAGGCCGACGGCACGAAGTTCGGCAAGTCCGAGGGCGGCAACGTCTGGCTCGACCCGGAGCGCACCTCCCCCTACGCCTTCTACCAGTTCTGGATCAACCAGGCGGACGCCGACACGGGCGCCTACCTGCGCTATTTCACCTTCCTGTCGCGGGAGGAGATCGGGGAGCTGGACCGCCTCACGCGCGAGGAGCCCCACAGGCGCGCCGCCCAGCGCCGCCTGGCCGAGGAGGTCACCCGCCTGGTCCACGGCGAGGAGGCCCTGCGGGGCGCCCAGCGCGCGGCGGAGGCCATGTTCGGCGGCGACCTCTCCGGGCTGGACGAGCGCACCCTGCTGGAGATCTTCCACGACGTGCCGAGCACCGCGCTGCCGAAGGACCTGCTGGGCGCGGGCCGGACGCTGCTGGACGTGCTGGCCGAGGCGGGCGTCTTCCCGAGCAAGGGCGAGGGGCGGCGCATGATCCGCAACGGCGGCCTCTACCTCAACAGCCGCCGCGTGGACGCCGAGGACGCGAAACTGGACACGGAGTGCCTGCTCACCCCGGCGCTCGCCGTCGTCCGCACGGGCAAGAAGAACTACCACCTCATCCGCTTCGAGTAGGGCGGACGCGGCGGCACCCCCCCAAGACCCTTACCGCGGCGAAGCACCGGCAGGCGGTGTCTTTTCCAGCCAGGGGGGGCGGGACAGCGATTCCAGACGCACCAGATCGTAGATCGTCGCAATGAACTGGCCGGCATCCCCCGCGCGGTGCGGATTGCTGAAGCTCCAGACCACCTGCCTGTCCGGCGTGATTTCAAAGGCGCGGCCCGCATCGGACTCCGCCACAAGGGTGTTCCCGTTGGAAAGCCGGTAGCACGCGCCGCAGGTCCTGGTGAAGAACTCCCCTTTCGGGGCATCGTCAGCGGTGAAGGACCAGACGGTGTCTCCGGTCCCGGGATCCACTTCAAAGACGGCCGACTTTTCGGGACGCCAGGCGTTCAGCAGGAGAAGGATGTTCCCGTTGTCGAGCACGGTGGGGTGGTGCAGGGGCTGGAACCTGGGGGCCAGCGCCCACACCACGCGGCCCGTCTCCAAGTCCAGCACCATCGCCCGCCCGATTTCGAGACAGGCCACCAGAACGTTGCCCGGCCGGACTCCCGGCACACGCGCGGCCAGCCGGTCGTCCACCCATTCGACGGTGTTCGTGTGGAGGACGTCCCCCTGTTCCCTGGCGGGTCGGTGGCTGGCCGCGTACGCAAAGGATCCGAATACCTCCTCGCGGAGATGGGGGAAGGGGCCGTTCAGGATGGCTTCCAGCACGGACACCCGGACCAGCTCCTCGCCGTTCGGGGAAAGAAGGCAGACAAAATCCTCCAAAATGGGCGCCTTGTCGCCGAACAGGGGGTGCATGCGCGCCTTCCGGGTGAGGGTGAGCACGCGTCCGTCGCCGAGAATCTCCAGATCATGGTGCGCCCGGTTGGGCCGCGCCCAGAGCAGCCGGGAGTTCTTGTCCAGCCGAAACATGCCCAGCCCCTCAACGACCGCGATCAGGTCGCCGTTGGGAGCGAGGGCGGCCCGGCGCCACATCCAGCCGTACGCATGGTCCGCCGGCAGGCCGGCGTCGGGCCAGAGCCTCTCATAGGGATAGGCCCATGTGTGCAGGACATTTCCCGCCATGTCCGTGAGAAACGCCACGCTGTCATGTCCGGACACATAGAGGTTTAGCCCGGCACGGGCCCGCGCGGGGTCGTGCACAGTCACCCCGGATTCCTGGGGAACCGGATTCACCCCCCCAAGGTACCCGATGGCCTCCAGTTCGGCGATGGCCTGCGCGTGCTCCTCCGCCAGGGGGGCCGGGGCGGGTTCCGGAGAGGCGGCCGTCTTCTGGAGGGGGAACGCGCGGGGCGTGTCCGCGGGGCGGGTTCCGCCGCATGCTGCCAGGAACCCGGCCGCCAGGAGAACCACGCCCGCCGCAACCCGGCATGGGCATGCCAAGGCGGAACGGGACTGGACCGCACGGGGCGGGGCGCCCGGGCAAACGGGATTCGGACGTTCTTGCATGGTGCCAATTCCAATCCAAGGGGCCGCATGGACCGCTTCACGAGGACAGCGCCCCGGGAAGGCAATCCGGACACCACCCGGTCTTTCGGAAAAGCGGCTCCTCTCCGCCGGACACCGGCGCGCTCCGTTGAGACAGCCCGGCGCCCTCACGTTCTCCTGAGGCGCCTCACCGGGCGGAGACGCCGGGCGGCGGTGTCTTTTCCAGCCAGGGGACGCCGGGAGATTCCAGGCGCATCAAATCAAAGATGGTCGCGATAAACTGGCGGGCATCGCCCGCGCGGTGCGGATTGCTGAAACTCCAGACCACCTGCTTGTCGGGGGTGATTTCAAAGGCCCGACCGGCGTTGGACTCCGCCACCAGCGTGTTTCCGTTGGAGAGCCGGTAGCAGGCCCCGCAGAATTCCGTGTAGAAATCCCCTCCCGGGGCGTCGTCGGCAGTGAAGGACCAGACGGTCTCACCCGTTCCGGGATCCACCTCGAAGACGGCCGACTTGCCGGGCCGCCAAGTGTTTTGCAGAAGAAGGATGTTTCCGTTGTCCAGCACCGTGGGGTGGTGCAGGGGCTGGAATCTGGGCGCCAGCACCCACACCACGCTGCCCGTCTCCAGGTCCAACACCAGCGTGCGCCCGATTTTTAGGCAGGCGACCAAAACATTGCCCGGCCGGACTCCGGGCACGCGCCCGGCCAGCCGGCTGTCCACCCATTCAACGGTGTTCGTGTGCAGGATGTCGCCGCGCTCCTGAATCGGAAGGTTGCGGGCGGTGGACCTGAAGTACTCGAGCGTCTCCTCGCGGAGGAAGGGGAAACCGTCCTTGAGAAGGGCCTCCAGCACGGATACCCGGGCCAGTTCTTCGCCGTCCGGGGAAATCAGGGAGACAAAATCCTCCAGAATCGGGTCCTTGTCGCTGAACAGGGGGTGCATGCGCGCTTTTCGGGTAAGGGTGAGCACCCGTCCGTCCCCAAGAATTTCCAGATCATGGTGCGCCCGGTTCGGTCTTGCCCAGAGCAGCCGGGAATCCTTGTCCAGCCGCAGCATGCCCAGCCCCTCATGGATGGCGACAAGGTCCCCATTCGGAAGCAGGGCGACCCGGCGCCACATGAAGGCCCGTGCGGGGTCTTTGGGCAGGTTGGCGTCGGGCCAAAGCCCCGCATAGGGGTGCGACCAGGTGTGCAGCACATTGCCCGCCATGTCCATGAGATAGGCCACGCTGTCATGTCCGGACACGAACAGGTTCAGCCCCGGCCCGGCCCGGCCCGGGTCGTTCACCGTCACCCCGGATTCGTTGGGAACCGGATTAACGCCCCCAAGGTACCCAATGGACTCCAGTTCGGCCATCGCCTCCCTGTTTTCCGCCGTCCCGGCGGAGGCGGGAGTCTTCGCAAGATTCCATCCCCCCTCCATCGGACGGGTGTCGTCGGGAGACATCAACGCGCTTCGGTCCGACATGGTGAGCTCAAAAGGGTCCGCCACGGGCTCCGAAGCCACCGGCGCGGGGGGCGTGGACGGGGGAGGGGCGGGTGCGGGGGAGGGGCCGCCGCATGCGGCAATCCATCCGGCGGCGGCAAGGGTCGCACCCGTGCCCACCCGGCGGAAACACCCCGCGAAAGCGCCGAATCGGCGCGCGGGGGGGCTCAAACGCAAATGACTTTCGTTAGGGCGTCTTGCCATAAAACCTAACTCGATGGGGCACGCTACTTCATGGTAACAAATCCCCCCGGGGAAGACAATCCATGCCCTTACCGGGCCGAACGGGTTGCGTCATTTTCGGCGGGCGGCGGCGGGACGGGCGCCTTCCGGAGTTCCGCGGGGGGCATGCCGCGGGCGAGCAGGGGCGGCATGGCGTGGGGCTCCGTCAGTGTGAAGAGGAGGGACCCGTCGGCGCTGAACAGGGTCCGGTGGGGGCCGTCGCGGCGGTTCGTCAGGTTCTGCGCGGCGGGCTGAAGGGTCAGAATCTCCCGCCCGTCTTCGGCGCCCCACAGTTTGAAGAAGCCGTCGCGGCCGGCGGTGGCCAGACGCGCGCCGTCGGGGCTGAAGGCCGCGCTGCGGATCTCCTCGGTGTGCGCGGCGGCCCGGTGGGCCCGCGTCCCCTCGGGGAAGCGCCACACCACCAACTCGCCGTCCTTGCCGCCCGTGGCCACGAGGTCCTCGCGGGGATTGAAGGTGACGCAGGACACGATGGCGTTGTGTCCGCCCAGCCAGACGGGCTCGGCCTCGGGGCGCGCCGTGTCCCACACGAAGGCGCCGCAGTTCCATCCCTCGTCGGCGCGCAGCTGCGCGCCCAGGGCGAGCCATTTGCCCGAGGGCGAAAAGGCCAGGCCGGCGGTGTATTCGGTCTTGACGGACAGGACGGCCCCGGTTTTCCAGGTGGCGGTCTCCAGGATCGAAATCTGAAGCCCCCCCTCCTCTTGGGCGGCGGACGCCACCAGGGCGCACACGGCGAGGCGGCCGCCGTCGGCGGCGCAGGCGGCCTCCACCGCGCCCGCCTGCTCCCACACCAGCGCCCCGCCGGACAGGGCGTACACGGCGGCGCGGTTGCCCTGGCGCAGGGCGACGAGGCTGTCATCTGCGCCGCAGAAGGTCATCCAGTCCACGGCCGACGACAGGGGGATCTCCGCCTCGGGCGCGGCCGCGTCCAGGCGCCATACCACGAGGCGCAGGTCGGGGCCGGGCGCGCCGCCGCCGGGCCGCTTGCGCAGCACCGAGGCCACCCGCCCCGCGCCCCGGTCGAAGGCCAGGGCCTCGGCCTCGCATCCCGGGGTTTCCAGCGTGGCGCGGCGGCGCAGGGTCGCCCCGTCCCACACGGCCACCGCGTCCGGCAGCGCCCCCGCCACCAGCCCGGTGCCGGGATGGAAGGCCGCCGTGCGCGGGGCGGAGTAGAGCAGCTCCTCGGTCAGATCCCACAGGAGCGCGCCGCCGTCGAAGGAGCCGGTGGCCAGGGTCTTCCCGTCGGGGCTGAAGGCCGCCGCCAGCAGGGACCGGTCATGGCCTTTGAAGGTGTGCAGTCGCTGGGCGGTTGCCGCGTCCCACAGGTGGGCGGCGCGGTCGAAGCCCGCCGTGACCAGCCGCCGCCCGTCGGGGGCCCAGGCCACGGCGCGGATGCTGTCCAGATGCGCCTTGGACACCCGCGTCTCGGCGGCGGCCGCCGTGTTCCAGAGGATCAGGTCGCCCACGGCGTCGCCCGCCGCGAGCCAGGCCCCGTCGGGGCTGAAGGCGACGCAGTCGGGGAGGGAGAAGGCGCCGGACAGGGTGGCCAGGGGCCGCCATCCGTCCACGGCGCGGACCTCGCAGGCCGTGTCGGAGGCGAGGCAGACCATCGCGCCGTCGGGGCTGAAGGCCGAGGCCCGCGCCGACGCCACGTCGCCCAGGCTGAAAGTCCCGGCGAGTTCGCCGCCGGGCATCCGCAGCGCCTCGACGACGCGCGGCCCCCCGCCCGCGGCGGAGCAGAGCAGCAGGTCGCCCCGGGGCGACAACTGCATGTGGAACCCCATCTGGGAGGGGGCCGGGCGCTCGAAGACGGTCTTTCCCGTGTCCACGTTCCAGACGCGCAGCACCTTGTCCGTGTTGAGCGCGGCCACCGTGGTCCCGTCGGCGGAGAGGCTGACGTAATACCGGCTGCGGGCCGCCCCGGACTCGTTGAACTCAAAGACCTTTTCGCTCTTCGCCCAGTCCCACACGAAAACCGATTTCTGCGAGGCGACGGCGAAGCGGTTCCCCGCCGCGTCCGCGGACCCCGACACGCCGAAGCCCGCCTTGTCGAGCGGCGCGCCGAGGGCCGCGCCGGCGGCGGCGTCGTTCAGCGTGAGGGTGCCGTTGGGCCGCAGGGTGGCGAGGCGCGCGCCGTCGGCGGACCACGCCAGGAAGATGCCGCCCGTGTTCAGCGCGAGGCGCGCCCCCGCGGCCTGGCGCATGAGGAAGCCCCACTCCCAGTCGCGGAACGCCGCCGGGGCGCTCTCGAGCAGGCCGCGCCCCTGGCCCACGCGCGTCTCGTCGAAGGCGCGCCGCGCCAGCGCGATGCTGGCGAAGTACAGCTCGCGCTCCGCCCGGGACCGCTCGGTGTCGGCGGCGCTCCGGGCGGCCTCCGCCTCGTCGCGCGCCCGCTGCGCCCGGGACCGCTCCTCCTCGGCCGCGCGCTGCTGGGCCAGCGCGAAGTCGCGCTCGGACCGCACCCGGACATAGGAGTAGACGCCCAGGGAAAGCAGCAGCACGGCGGCGGCCGCCGCGGTGGCGAGCACGGTGCGGTAGCGGCGGACGAAGCGCCGCGCCAGCTCGTGGAAGGCGTAGGTGTACGCGCTGACCAGCCCGCCCGAAAGGTACTGCTCGATCTCTTCCGCCAGCTCGCGGGCCGTGGCGTAGCGCTCCTCCGGGGCGCGGGCCATGGCCCGCGCGCACACCGCGGCCAGCTCCCTCGGCGCGTTCTTCTCCAGCTGCCCCACGGGTTTCGGGGGGAAGGCCGCCACCCGCTCCAGGAACCCGCGCAGCGACAGCCCGTGGTACGGCGGACGGCCCGTGAGGATCGCGTACAGCACCGCCCCCAGCCCGTACACGTCCGACCGCTCGTCTATGGCCTCCAGCGCGCCCGCGGCCTGCTCCGGAGACATGTACATCGGCGAGCCGATGGTCTGGCCGTAGGCCGTCTGCATGGTCTCGCCCGTCTCCACCTCCCGCATCGTCCGGGCCGCCGCGCGGAGGTCCCCCGCGTTCAGGTCGCCCGCGTCCTTCGCCTTCGCGATGCCCCAGTCGATCACCACCGTCTCGCCGAACTCGCCCACCAGCACGTTCAGCGGCTTGAGGTCCCGGTGGATCACCCCCCGGCTGTGCGCGTAGGCCACCGCGTGGCACAGGTCCAGGAAATGCGGCAGCAGCCGCAGGCGGTCCTCCAGCCGGGGCCGCGCCTCGATCTCCGCCTCCAGCGACTTCCCCCGCACGAAGCGCATGGTGTAATACAGCGACCCGTCGTCCCGGTAGCCCATCTCGTACACCGGGATGATGGACGGGTGCTCGAGCTGGCCCGTGATCCGCGCCTCCTGCACGAAGCGCGCCGCCATGCCCGGCGCCGTCGGCCCGCCGGAAACCCCCGCCATCTGGCCGCTCAGCTCGGGAAGCAGCTGTTTGAACGCCACGTCGCGGCCCAGATGCGTGTCGTGGACCAGCACGATGCGGCCCATGCCGCCCTTCGCGAAGGTGCGCAGCTCCTTGTAGCGCCCGGGGTGCTCCTCCACCGCCGGCACAACCCGCGGCGGGCCGCCCGAACCGTCGGAAACCCGCGTGGGGGCGGCGGGCCGCCCGGCGGGGACGGCAAAGGTGCCCGCGCCCGCCACGGTTTCAAAGACCGACGCCCCGTCGGACACCGTGGAGGAGGAGGACGACGCGGCGGCCCCCCCGGAGGCCCCCTCCGCGGCGGGCGGGTCCGCCACCGTGTCGGGGAGGGGGTGGGCTCTTGCGGTCACCTGGGCGGGCACGGCGCGCCAGAGGGACGAGATCGCCGCGGCCACCTTGCCGCCGTGCGCCTCGAGGGCCTGCGCCGCCTTCTCGACCAGTTCCCCGCGTTCTTCCTCGGAAATCAGGCCCCGCTCCCGCAGGCACTCCCCCAGATCCCTCCCCTGCTGCTGGCTCTCATAGGTGAAACGCGCCATCTCCTGCGCGGAAATCTTGCCCTCATGGACGGCAATCAGCCCGAGCAGCAGGTTTTGGTTCCGGTTTGCCGCCAATCGATAGCTCCCACCTTGTGCAGATCACCTTGGCACAGATTGTCGCCGCACCCGCCCCGCAATGTCAAGAACGGCACCGCGCCGGGTCCGGGGAGGCGGGGGCAGGAGGGCGCGCCGGCCCCCGGTTGCGCGGAAGTTCCGCCGTTTGCTATACTTCCGGCGCTTTTTGATTCCACAGGAGCGGACCTCCGGCGCGCGCCGGAGGGGAAATCGGGTGTCCGGTGCGTTGCCGGATGCATCCCAGCCGCTCCGAGGCGCAACCCGATTGGAGGCGTATCATGCCTGTCGTCACCCCCCGAGAACTGCTGGAAGCGGGCGTCCACTTCGGCCACCAGACCCGCCGCTGGCACCCCAAGATGGCCCCGTTCATCTACGGCCAGCGCAACGGCATCTACATCATCAACCTGCAGCACACGCTGCGCCAGCTGTACCAGGCCTACGGCCTCGTGCGCGACGTCGTGGCCCAGGGCGGCCATGTGCTCATGGTCGGCACGAAGCGCCAGGCCCAGGAGCCGGTGAAGCGCGAGGCGGAGCGCTGCGGCATGTTCTACGTGAACAGCCGCTGGCTCGGCGGCACGCTGACGAACTACCGCACCGTGCGCCAGAGCATCTCGCGCCTGATCTCGCTGCAGGACCTGGACACGGACGCCGAGGCGGAGCGCAAGCACACGAAGAAGGAGCTGGTGCTCCTGCGCAAGGACCGCGTGAAGCTGGAGCGCAACCTGCTCGGCATCCAGAACATGCCCGGCCTGCCCAGCGTCATGTTCGTCATCGACGCCAAGCACGAGGACATCGCCGTGAAGGAGGCCCGCCGCCTGGGCATCCCCTGCATCGGCATCGTGGACACGAACTGCGACCCCGAGGTCGTGGACGTGCCGATCCCCGGCAACGACGACGCCATCCGCGCCGTCGGCCTGTATTGCCGGATCATCGCCGACGCGGCGATCGAGGGCCGGATGCGCGCCGAGAAGGTGCGCGCCGAGCGCGAGGCCGACCGCATGATCGCGGGCGAGGGCTCCGACGAGGAGGACGACAACGCGCCGGTGACGGGCGACAAGGTGGACGAGAACTACGACCGGGTCTATGACGAGGAGCCGGCGGGCGAGGGCGACGGCGCGGCCCCGGCGGCCGAGTAAAACCGCAGACAACCACAGGTTTGAAGGAAACCAGCATGAATATCAGCGCATCACAGGTGAAAGAGCTCCGGGACGCCACGGGCGCCGGGATGATGGACTGCAAGCGGGCCCTGGGCGAGGCCAACGGCGACTTCGACGCGGCGGTGAAGTGGCTGCGGGAGAAGGGCATGGCGAAGGCCGCCAAGCGGGCGGACAAGGTCGCCTCCGAGGGCACCGTGGCCTCCTACATCCACATGGGCGGCAAGATCGGCGTCATGGTGGAGATCAACTGCGAGACCGACTTCGTGGCCCGCGGCGACGATTTCCGCAGCCTCGTGAACGACATCTGCCTGCAGATCTGCGCGGCCAACCCGCGCTGGGTCGCGGTTGACGAGGTCCCCAAGTCCGAGTATGATGCCGAGATGGAGCTGTACGTCAAGCAGGCCATGCAGACGGGCAAGCCCGAGAACATCTGCCGGAAGATCGCCGAAGGCAAGATGAGCAAGTGGCACGGCGAGGTCTGCCTGCTGGAGCAGCCGTTCGTGAAGGACGACAAGAAGACGATCAAGGACCTGATCGCGGAGCTCACGGGCAAGTGCGGCGAGAAGATCAACGTCCGCCGCTTCGTCCGCTTCGAGCTGGGCGAGGGCCTCGAGAAGCGCCAGAACGACCTGGCCGCCGAGGTCGCCGCCGAGATGGAGAAGTTCGACAGCAAGGGGTAAGCCGTTGGCCGAGCCGGTCTACAAGCGCGTCCTGCTCAAAATGAGCGGGGAGGCCCTGCAGGGGTCCGCCCCCGGCGGGGTGGACTTCGGCGTCGTCGGCGGCTACGCCGACGAGCTGGCCGCCGCCGCCGCCGAGGGCGTCCAGATCGGCCTCGTCGTGGGCGGCGGAAACATCTTCCGCGGCGCGTCGGGGCTGGCGGGCGCGCCCGACCGGCCCACGGGCGACTACATGGGCATGCTCGCCACGGTGATCAACGCGCTGGCGCTCCAGGCGGCCATCGAGGCGCGCGGCGTGCCCACGCGGGTCCTCAGCGCCATCGAAATGCCCCCCGTCGCCGAGCGCTACATCCGCCGCCGCGCCACCCGCCACCTCGACAAGGGGCGGGTGGTCATCTTCGCGGCGGGCACCGGCAACCCCTTCTTCACCACGGACACGGCCGCCGCCCTGCGCGCCAGCGAGACCGGGGCCGAGGTCCTGCTGAAGGCCACCAAGGTGGACGGCGTCTACGACGCCGACCCCAAGAAGCACCCCGGCGCGAAACGGTTCGACCAGCTCTCCTACACGGAGGCGCTGGCCCGCGACCTGCGCGTCATGGACGCCACGGCGATTTCCCTCTGCCGCGAGAACGGGATGCCCGTCATCGTCTTCGACATGACGCGCCCGGGCAACATCGGCAGGGTCTTGCACGGTGAACCCATTGGCACCCTGGTAAAGGGAGGATGAGCGACATGCCGCACAAAGTGACCATGGAAGACGCCCGCAGGAAGATGGACAGCAGCGTGGAGGCCTACAAGGCCGAGCTCGCGGGGCTGCGCACCGGCCGCGCGAACGCGGGCATGCTGGACACCGTCGAGGTCGAGGTTTACGGCTCCAAGATGAAGATCAACCAGCTTGGAAACGTGACGGTCCCCGACCCCCACATCATCGCCGTGGACCTCTGGGACAAGTCCCAGATCAACACGGTGGAGAAGGCGCTGCGCGCCTCGCAGCTCAACATCAACCCGTCGAACGACGGGCGGCTGATCCGGATCCCCGTGCCCCCCCTCACGGAGGACCGGCGCCGCGACCTGGTGAAGTTCGCCGCCAAGCTCGCCGAGGAGGCCCGCGTGGCCGTGCGCAACATCCGCCGCCACGCCGTCGAGGCCATCAAGCAGCACCAGAAGGACGGCGAAATCCCCGAGGACGACGCCCGCCGCCTCACCGACGAGATCCAGAAGCTGACCGACAGGCACATCGAGGCCATTGACGCCGTCTTCAAGACCAAAGAAGCCGACATCATGGAGGTGTGACCGGTGGGAACGCGCACCGAGAAGGCTTGACGCAACCAGCACCGCCGCGGGCGGGACGCGGACGCCGCGCCCCCTCCGCGGCGGTTTTTCATGAAAGGGCCCCAGGAGAAGCGATGCAGCAGGGCACGGAAAAACGCCCCCCCCTCGACCCCCGGCTGGACCCCGGCCGGATGCCGCGCCACATCGCCGTCATCATGGACGGCAACGGGCGCTGGGCCGAGCGCCGGGGCCTGTCCCGCGCCGAGGGCCACGAGGCGGGGGCGCGCGGCGTGCGCGCCGCCATCGAGACCTGCCGCGGGCTCGGCGTGCGCGCCCTCACGCTCTACGCCTTCTCCACGGAGAACTGGCGCCGCTCCAAGCTGGAGGTGGACGCCCTCTTCCGCCTCATGAGCAAGTACATCCGGAAAGAGCTCGACGCCATCCACCGCAACAACATCCGGGTGCGCTTTCTCGGCGAGATGGACCGCCTCCCCGCCCGCGCGCAGGCCGACCTGCGCCACTGCCTGGAGACCACGGCGGGCAACACGGCCATGGACTGCTGCGTCGCCCTGAACTACGGCGGCCGCACCGAGATCGCCCGCGCCGCCCGCGCCCTCTGCGCCGACGCGCTGGCCGGGCGTGTCCGCCCGGAGGACGTGGACGAGGACGCCGTGGCCGCGCGGCTTTACGCGCCCGACCTCGCCGAGGTGGACCTGCTCATCCGCACGAGCGGCGAAATGCGCGTCAGCAACTTCCTCCTCTGGCAGATTTCCTACGCCGAGATCGTGGTCACGCCGACCCTCTGGCCGGACTTCGACCAGCAGGCCCTGTGCGACGCGGTCTTCGAGTACCAGTCGCGCAGCCGGCGCTTCGGGGGGCGGCCATGAACCCCAACTGCGACAACTCCGGGGGCACCCTGGTGCGGCTGGCGACGGCGCTGGTCCTCGCGCCGACGGCGCTCCTGCTCATCTGGATCCCGTTCCTCCAGGTCCCGCTCATCCTCTTCGTGGCGGCCCTGGTGGTCCAGGGGCTCCGCGAGTACTGCGACATGCTGGAGGCCATGGGCCTGCCCACCCTGCGCCGCACGGTGCTGGCGGCGGGCGGCGGCCTCATCCTCTGGAACGGCGGCATGGTCCTCACCGACTGGAACGGCTGGACGGCGCACCCCGTGGTCACGGGCATCTCCGCCGCCGTCATGCTGGTCATGGTGGCGCACCTGCTGAGTCCGGTCCACAGCCTCCAGGCGCTGGCCGCCGACGTCCTCGGCGTGGCCTACATCGCGGGCCTCGGCTCCTACCTCGTCATCATCCACGGCTGGGCGGGCATGGGCCCCGCGCTGGTCACCCTGCTGCTCGTGGCCGTGGCCTGGTCCGACACGGGCGCCTACTTCGTCGGGCGGGCCTTCGGCCGCCACAAGATGGCGCCGCGCACCAGCCCCAAGAAGAGCTGGGAGGGCGCGGCGGGCGGCGTGCTCGGCGCGGTCGCCGCGGCGGCGGTCCTCCTCGGGCTCATCCGCCTCTTCGGCTGGGAGCAGGCCTACCCCCTGGCGTGCTGGCCTGTCTACCTGCCCCTGGCGGCGGCGCTCTCCGTCGTCGGCCAGTTCGGCGACCTCATCGAGTCCATGATCAAGCGCGAGGCCGGCATCAAGGATTCCAGCGGCATCTTTCCGGGCCACGGCGGCGTGCTCGACCGCTGCGACGGCATCCTCTTCGCCGCCCCGGCCCTCTATTACCTGTTCTACGGGCTCCGCGCCCTGCTGTGACCGGCGGACCCGCAAGGCAACGAAGGAAACAAGGAAACACGGCCCATGTATGAATTGGAGGCCCAGCAGGTCGGCGACCACCAGACCCGGCTCGCCGGACTGCGCAAGAGCCTGAACGTGGACAGCCTGAAGGCGGACATCGCCGAGGTGGAGGCCTCCATGGCCGTCCCCGGATTCTGGGACGACATGGAGTCCGCCCAGAAGACCGTGCAGCGGCTCAAGGCGCTGAAGTCCGTCGTGGGCGCGCCCGACGAGCTCGCCCGCGAGATCGAGGACGCCGCCACCCTCGTCGAGATGGGCGCCGAGATGGAGGACGCCTCCCTTGCCGAAGAGATCGCCGCGATGCTCGCCCGCATTGAGGCCAAGCTCCACCGGCTGGAGCTGAACAGCCTCTTCCAGGACCCCCGCGACACCAAGACCGCCATGGTCAACATCCACCCCGGCGCCGGCGGCACCGAGTCCTGCGACTGGGCCGAGATGCTCTACCGCATGTTTACCCGCTTCTGCGAGCTGCGCGAGTTCGACGCCGAGGTGCTCGACTACCAGCCCGGCGAGGAGGCGGGCCTCAAGAGCGCGTCCCTGCGCGTGACGGGCCCCTACGCCTTCGGCACCCTCAAGTCTGAGGACGGCGTCCACCGCCTCGTGCGCATCTCGCCCTTCGACTCGGCGGCCCGGCGGCACACCTCCTTCGCCGCCATCGAGGTGCTGGCCGAGGTGGACGCGAACATCGAGATCGAGATCCGGGAGGAGGACATCAAGCTGGACGTCTTCCGTTCCAGCGGCGCGGGCGGCCAGAAGGTCAACAAGACCAGCTCCGCCGTCCGCCTGACCCACCTGCCCACGGGCATCGTGGTCTCCTGCCAGATCGAGCGGTCGCAGCACCGCAACCGCGACACGGCCATGCAGATGCTGCGCGCGAAACTCTACGACATCGAGCTGAAGCGCAAGGAGGCCGAGCTGAGCGCCATGCGCGAGGGCCAGCAGGACGTCGCCTGGGGCAGCCAGATCCGCAGCTACGTCCTCCACCCCTACCAGATGATCAAGGACCACCGGACCAGCTACGAGACCGGAAACGTGGACCGCGTCCTCGACGGAGAGCTGGACGGCTTCGTCGAGGCCTACCTCAAGTGGAACCTCGAGCGCCGCAGCGGCGCGCGCAACGACGACTGACGCGCCGCCCCCGGGCGCGGGAGACACCCCCATGACCGACGAGACCACCCCCGCACAGGAAGACCCCCGCGAAGGACACGGCGCCGAGGAGGAGCTCCGCAGGCACCGCATCGCCAAGCTGGAGCGCGTCCGCGCGCGCGGCGACGAGCCCTTCAAGTACCGCTGCGACCGCAGCCACCGCATCGGGGAGGCCCGTGCCGCCTTCGAGGCCGCGGAGGCCGCCGCCGGACCCGACGCCGACCCGCAGGCAGAGCTGCCGGGCGCCGCGCTGGCCGGCCGCGTCACCGCGCGCCGCGTCCAGGGCAAGAGCGCCTTCCTCGACCTGCGCGACGACACGGGCCGCATCCAGCTCTTCTTCGGCGAGAAGCAGGTGGGGGAGGAGATGTACGCCACCCTGGACGACCTCGACATCGGCGACTTCCTCCACGTCGAGGGCACCGTCAAGCGCACGCGGCGCGGCGAGATCACCCTGTTCGCCGCGGGGTACAGCCTGCTGACCAAGTCGCTGCGCCCCGGCGCCGAGAAGTGGCACGGCCTCTCCGACGTGGAGACGCGCTACCGCCGCCGCTACCTCGACATGGTGGCCAACCCCGAGGTGCTCGACACCTTCAAGCGCCGCGTGCAGGTGGTCTCCGTCATGCGCGAGTGGCTCGCCGCCCGCGGCTACCTCGAGGTCGAGACCCCCATGCTCCACCCGATCCCCGGCGGCGCCACGGCCCGCCCCTTCATCACGCACCACAACACCTACGACCGCGACTTCTACCTGCGCGTCGCGCCGGAGCTCTACCTCAAGCGCCTCATCGTCGGCGGCTTCGACAGGGTCTTCGAGATCAACCGCTGCTTCCGCAACGAGGGCGTGGACACGCGCCACAACCCCGAGTTCACCACCATGGAGCTCTACGAGGCGTACCAGGACTACCTCGGCCTCATGGACGAGACCGAGGAGATGCTCTGCCACGTCATCGAGACCGTGGTCGGCGGGAAGTCCTTCCCCTACCAGGGCCACACCATCAGCACCGAGCGCCCCTGGAAGCGGCTCCCCCTGCACGAGGCCATCCGCCAGTACGCCGGCGTGGACCTCGAGGCCACCCGCGACCGCGCCGAGGCCGCCCGCCTCGCCAGGAGCGCCGGCGTGGACGTGGACCCCACCATGGGCTACGGAAAGATCGTGGACGCCGTCATGTCGGAGCGGGTGCAGCCCCACCTCATCCAGCCGACCTTCCTCTACGACTACCCCATCGAGATTTCGCCGCTCGCCAAGAAGAAGCGCGGCAACCCCGCCCTCACGGAGCGGTTCCAGCCCTTCATCGCCTGCCTCGAGGTCGGCAACGCCTTCTCCGAGCTGAACGACCCCATTGACCAGCGCGAGCGATTCGAGGCCCAGGCCGCCCTGCGCGACGCGGGGGACGACGAGGCCCAGTACCTCGACGAGGACTTCATCGCGGCGCTGGAGGTGGGGATGCCCCCCACGGCGGGCCTCGGCATCGGCATGGACCGCCTCGCCATGCTCGTCACCGACAGCGCCTCCATCCGCGAGGTCATCCTCTTCCCGCAGCTCCGGACGCTGTAGGGGCCCGCAGCGCGCCGGATCAGACCTTGCCGCCGTCGGCAACGGCGCGCAGGGCTTTGGCGTTCAGCACTGTCACCGTGCGCCCCTCGACCAGGATCACGCCGCGCTGCTGCATCCGCGCGAGGGTGCGGCTGAGGGTCTCCGGCACGGTCCCGATCTGGGCCGCCAGCGTCGCCTTGGACACGCGCAGGGGCACGCCCTCGCCCTCGGCGCCCGCCTCCCCGGCCAGTTCCAGCAGCCGCAAAGCCAGCCGCGCCGACACCTCCTTCAGCGACAGGTCGTCTATGAGGTCCACAAAGCGCCGCAGACGCAGGGACAGCACCCCCAGCATGGTCAGGAGCAGCTCCGGCCGCCGCCGCGCGGCGTCCAGAAAGTCGGTCCGCGACAGGTAGAGCGTGCGCGCGGCGGTCATGGCCTGCGCGGTGGCGGGGTAGGCGCCGCCGTGGAACACGGCCACCTCGCCGCAGGGCTCGCCCCGGCCGAAGAGGTGCAGCACCTGCTCGCGCCCCTCGGCCCCCGTGCGGAACACCTTCACCAGCCCGTCCGCCACCACGTGGAACCCCTCGGCGGGGGCCTTCGCGTGGAAGAGGATTTCCCCCTGGTCATACTGCCGGGTTTCGGCGAAGGCCGCCACCGACGCCAGGTCGGCGGGGTCGAGGTCCGCAAACAGCGGGCAGTGGGCCAGGCGCTGCGCCCGCTCCGCGGGCGGCGAGGCCAGTCGTTTCATGGCGTGTCCCTCCGGGCCGCAACGCGGCCGCGCGTCATTCCAGGAACCAGGCGGCGGGGATGGACCGCAGCCAGAGCGTGTGGCCGCCGGTGTAGCTGAAGTACGTGAGCAGGGCGTTGCCGTCCAGCCAGGTGACGGCGGGATAGGCCCACGAGTCGCCCTCGCCCCCCTCGATGTTGCGGAGATTGGTCCAGGTCTCGCCCTCGTCGCGGGAGACGGCGGCGGTGAGGGGGTTGCGGCGGCCTGTCGGCAAGTCGTGGTTCCACACCGCCAGCAGCGTGCCGCCGTCCGGCATGCGGGAGATGGACACGGGGGAGCCGGAGCCCTTGAGCGCCGTGGGTTCGGGGACGGACCAGGTTTCGCCGCCGTCGGCGGAGAGGCTCCGGTACTGGCCGCCCAGGGTGGTCCGCATCAGCATCATGACCCGGCCGTCCTTCAGCTCAACGCAGGCGGGCTCCCAGCAGCCGCCGTCGGCGGGCTTCACGCGCGCCGAGTCGCGCCACGTCTCCCCGTCGTCGTCGGACAGGCAGCAGTAGCTGTCGTTGTTCTCCCAGGCCTCCAGGAGGATCCGGCCCGTCCGCAGGCGGATGGCCCGTCCGTTGGTCAGGCCGGTGTACTTGCCCGCGGGGCTGAGCTGCTTCGGGCTGCCGAAGGTCTTCCCCTCGTCGGCGCTGGTCCGCATCATGACGCGGCAGTCCTTGTCCTCGCTGTTCTTCTGGCAGTAAAACAGCGCGATGCGCCCGTCCTTCAGCCGCAGGAAGTTCACCTCCATCACGTTGCACCCGCCGTCGTTCTCCACCAGCACGCGCCGTTCGCCCCAGGTGCGGCCGCCGTCGCGCGACACCAGCCCCGGGATGCGGGCCGGGCCGTGGTCCGCGCCGTTGCCCGCGTAGAACTCCGTCCAGCCGAGCAGCAGCGACCCGTCCTTCAGCGGGACGATGGCCGCCTCGCTGTTGCGCGGGTTGTCCGGCCCGACGGGGGCCACGGCGGCCTTGAAGGGCTCCGTTTGGCCGGAGGCGCCCGCCGCCAGGAGAATTCCGGCGGCCATCAGGAGAAGCGTGCGAGCCATGTGCCGGTTCCTTTCCTTTCCGCGCCCCCCCCCTACTCGTAGCGCAGGGCCTCGACGGGGTCCACGCCGGCGGCCTTGACGGCGGGGTAGACGCCGAAGAAGACGCCGACGGCGAGGCTGAAGGAGAAGGAGAGGGCGGTGGACCAGAGGGAGAGGCCGATGGGGAGGGTGGGGTAGAGGGTGCGGATGATGAAGGAGCCCAGCGCCCCCAGGCCGATGCCGATGAGGCCGCCCATGACGCTGAGGGTGACGGACTCGATGAGGAACTGGAGGGCGATGTCGAAGCGGCGCGCGCCGATGGCCATGCGGACGCCGACCTCGCGGGTGCGCTCGCGCACGGACACGAGCATGATGTTCATGATGCCGATGCCGCCGACGAGCAGGGAGATGGAGGCGATGCCGACGAGGAGCAGGCGCAGCATGTCGAAGATGCGCTTGAAGGTGTCGAGCATGCCCTCCTGGTCGGTGACGGTGAAGTCCTCGTTGTTGTCGAAGGCCTCCAGCATGAGCTTGCGGAGCTCCTTCTCGACGCGGGGGATCTCCTCCTGGTTCGTCGTGCCGACGAGGATCTCGAAGAGCTCCTTGCGGTTGAAGATCTCCTGCGCGCTGGGCAGCGGGATGATGCACAGGTCGCCCAGGTCTATGCCCATGGCCATGCCGCGCTCCTCCAGGATGCCCACCACCATGTGCTTCGACCCGTTCACCGTGACCCGCTTGTGGAGCGCGGGCTCGTCGCCGAAAATCTCGCGCTTGAGCGTGGTGCCGATGATGCAGACCCGGTTGTTCCGCTCGATGTCGCGGTCCGTGATGAAGCGGCCGATCTGCGTGCGGAGCTGGCGCACGGAGTCGAAGTCCGGCGTGGTGCCGATGGTGAGCACGCTGCGCGTGCGCTTGCCGTAGCGCACCGCCGACAGGCCGATGATGTTCGACGCGACGCCGCTGACGCCGGGCACCTTGCGCTTGATGCTCTGGGCGATCTCGTGGGTCAGCTTGCGGTTGCTGCCCGCCGTGATGGGGAACAGGCCCGTGGTCTCCTGCTTGCCCGGCGTGATGATCAGGATGTTGGAGCCGAGGATGGCGAACTCCTTCTGGACGTAGGCCTGGGCGGACTCGCCGAGGGCGATCAGCAGGATGACGGACATGACGCCGATGATCACGCCGAGCGTGGTCAGCAGCGACCGCACCTTGTTCTGCGCGATCGAGGCGAGGGCCGAGGTCAGGTGGTCCAGTCCGTGCATCAGTCCTCCAGCGCCTCCACCACCCGCACGAGCGCGCCCTCCGCCAGGCCCAGCACGGAGACCGAGGTGACGACCTCCTCGCCCGCGCGCAGGCCCGACAGGATCTCGCGGTGGTCCCAGTTGCCGATGCCCGCCTCCACGTCGCGCCGGGCGATCCGCCCGCCCTCGATGACGTAGACGTACTCGTCGCGGATGAGGGACTCGCTCGGCACCACGAGGGCGTCGGCCTTCTCCTGCACCACCACGGAGACGTCGGCGGACATGCCGGGGCGGAAGGACCCGGCCCCCTCGTCAATGCTTATCTTGCACAGGACGTTGCGGGCGAGCTGCTCGATGGCCGTCACCACGGGGGAGATGTGGGTGAGCGTGCCCTTGAACTCCCGCCCGGGCACGGCGTCTATCTCGATCTGGACCCGCTGCCCCGTTTTCAGCATGGAGAGGTTCGCCTCGTCGAAGGGCGCCTCGATGTACAGCCCCTCCTCCTGCACGAGGAACAGCAGCGGCATCCCCATCACCACCGCCTCGCCCGCCTGGGTCATCACCTTGGCCACCACGCCCTTGAACGGCGCGCGGACCGTCGCCTTGTCGCGCATGGTCTCGGCGGCGGCCAGCGCGGCCTCCAGCTGGGCCACGGCGGCCTCCGCCGTGCGCACGTCCTCGTCGCGCACGTCCGCCTCCGCCAGCCCCACCTCCGCCGTGCTTTTCATCTCCCCGGCCTGGCGCAGGGCCAGCTCGGCCTTCTCCAGGTCGCTGTCGGAGACCGCCTTGCGCTCCGCCAGCGCGCGCACGCGCCGCACGTCGGCCTCGGCCTGGGCCAGGGCGTCCTTCGCCTGGCGCAGGCGGATCTCCCCGCCCTCGCGGGCCGTGCGCGCCGCGATCTTCGCCTGGGCCACCCGCGTCCTCCCCACCTCCAGCCCCGCCGCCGCCGCGCGCACCTGCGCCTCCAGCTCGTCCTTCACCAGCTCCACCAGCGGCTGCCCCGCCTCCACCCGGTCGCCGTCGGACACGAGGACCCCCGCGATGATGCCGAGGGTGCCCGCGGCGATCTTGGAGGACTTGGGCGACGTGACGACGCCCGTGGTGATCGAGGCCACCGTCTCCGTGACCGGGCCGCGCTGCGCCGGGGCCACCGTCACGTCCAGGGGCTTCTCCGCCGAGAGGCGCAGGTAGGCCGCCGCCCCCCCCACGCCCAGCAGCGCGAGCAGGAGAAGCGTCCGGATAATCACGCCGGCTTTTGAGGGGTTTGCCATGTGTCGCTCACAATCTTTCCGTCGCGGAAGCTGACCGCCCGCTGCGCGCGCGCGGCCACGTCCGGTTCGTGGGTCACCATCACGATGGTGTGGCCCTGCCCGTGCAGCTCGTCCAGAATCGCCAATATGCTCTCGCCGCTGTGCGTGTCGAGGTTCCCCGTCGGCTCGTCCGCGAAGATGATGCTCGGGTTGTTGATCAGCGCCCGCGCGATGGCCACCCGCTGCCGCTGCCCCCCCGAAAGCTCCATGGGCCGGTGGCCCATCCGGTCCCCCAGCCCCACCGCCTCCAGCGCCGCCCGCGCGCGCCTCACCCGCTCCCGCCGCGGCACCCCCGCGTAGACCAGCGGCAGCTCCACGTTCCCCACGGCGCTGCTGCGCGGCAACAGGTTGAAGTTCTGGAAGACGAACCCGATCTCGCGGTTGCGCACCTCCGCCAGCCGCCGCTCCGACAGGCCGCTCACCTCCTGCCCCGCCAGCCAGTAGCGGCCCGACGTGGGCCGCGAGAGGCACCCCAGAATGTCCAGGAACGTCGTCTTCCCCGAGCCCGAAGGGCCCATGACGGCCACGTACGATCCCCGCTTGATCTCCAGCGACACCCCGTCCAGCGCGTGAAGGGAGTCCGTCCCCATCCTGTACACCTTGCACAGGTCGCTCACCGTGATCAGGATGTCCGCGTCCGAAGTGCCCATGGGGCGGTTATCCTAGCACAGCCGCCCCCGGCAACGCCGCGCAAAAAACGGGACGGCGCCGCGCCGGGGAAGGCCGCGCGCGCCCGCCCCCTGGGACCGCCAGGCGCCGGCCTGGCTTTCCGGGGCACGGGCCGACACGGACCAAACACGGACCAGGGCGCCCGGAAGGGATTCTCCCCGTCCGTGCCGGTCCGTGCTCGTCCGTGCCGGGTCCGGGGGGGGCTTGCGGTTCCGCGCGGGATGGTGTACCCTGACACTAGGAAAGTCGGCGTCAGCATGTGGCGCCTGCCGGTGGGGGCATGGCTGCTCCCCGCAGGATGGGACGCCCCGTTACGGGAGGAGGACTGGACATGCGGCAACGCGGTCTCACTACGTTGGAACTGTGCGCGGTGTTGACCCTCATCACCATCCTGGCGTTGATCCTGCTTCCGATATTTGGGTCCTCTCCGGCCGCCCGCCGGTCCCCCTGCCAGAACAACCTGAAGCAGTGGGGCCTGGTGATGAAGATGTACAGCAACGAGCACGAGGGGGCCTTTCCCCCGATGCAGGTGCTGCGCCGGCGCCCCGACAACACCTTCGACCTCCAGATGGCGGCGGGGCCGTCCGTCCGCTCGGTCTATCCGGAGTATCTGACGGATGTCACAATCTGCGTCTGTCCCAATTCCCCCCTGGCGGAAGAGCACGCCAAACGGATCCAGGAGGAGGGGCTGGCCCAGTCGCCCCGGCTGGTGGCGTCAGGCTATCAGTATCTGGGGTGGGCGCTGGACAACCTCAAGCCCTGCGCCCCGGCCAGTGCCTTCCCCCATCTGGCCGCCCTGTCGGACATCGGCACGGTGCCCGACGGAAACACCCTGGTCCCGGTCCAGATGGGGGCGCTGCTGGACGCCGTTCTCGACCCGGCCCATCTGGCGGCAAAGGACGCCCTGGCCGTGGCCGCCGATGTGGACCGGGACGCCGACCTCTCCAGCACGGCGTTTCCCACGTCCGGCAACCGCGGGGAGGCCAATATCTACCGCCTTCATGAGGGCATTGAGCGCCTCCTCATCACGGATTCCAACAATCCCGGCGCATCCGCCATGGCGCAGAGCACCCTCTGGGTCATGTCGGACAGAATGACTGCGGGCAGCGACGGGGTGCGTTTGAACCACGTTCCCCCGGAGAAAACGCGCTTCCAAAAAGTCTTCGGCGGATGCGCGCGTTCCAATTCCCCGCCTTTCTTCGGCGGCTGCAACGTGCTTTTTTTAGACGGCCATGTGGAGTTCATGCGCTACATCCCCGTGCCGGGGCTGGACACCATGGCGCCCGAGCAGGCCGAGGAGGCCCTCCAGGGGGCCAATGAGCCCGTGCTCGTCCCAGTCGCCGCCGTCATCGGCGCCCTCGGCGGCATCTGAGCGGAGGCAGCGCAGCCCCCGGGCAGCACGGACGGACACGGACCGACACGGACGGCCACGGACCGGGGCGCCCGGCAGGCGTTCTCCTCGTCCGTGCGGGTCCGTGCAGGTCCGTGTCCGTCCGTGCGCGGTCCTCTTATGCCGGCTGCGGTGCCTGCTGCACCCACGACGCGTCGTGGTCGTAGAACGAGGGCACCTCGAAGTCGAAGGCATACCACGCGGGGTCTATGGTGACGGGGCGGCCCTCGGTGCGCGACTGGATGGCGGCGATGGCCGTGATGGCCGTGGTGAAGCCGACCATCTGGTTGTTGCGCGGCGGTTTGCCGGTGCGGACGCCCTCGGCGAAGGCCTGGAACTGGTAGGCGTCGGGATCGAGGAGGTCGGTCCGGTCGGCCATGAGGGAATATCCCTTCTTGAGCGCCTCGGGATAGGGGGTGCGGCCCGACGCCGTCTTCTTGCTGAGCTCCTCGGCGGAGACCTTCTCCGTTTTCACGGCGGTGACCCCCTCGCCGTAGACAACGCAGTCCGCCTCGCTGAGGTCCAGCGTGCCGAGGTTGCCCTCGATCAGCTCGCGGCAGCCGCGCTTGGCGTTGCTGAGGATGCTGGAGTACTGGAAGCGGACGGTGTAGCTCCGGTTGGCGAGGCTGTCGTCCATGAGCGTGGTGGGGGACTTGATCTGGATGAACCCCGGGTCGCCGCGGCGGATGTCGTACTCGTACATCATGCCGATGTTGTCGTCCGTCGTGCGGCCGTCCTTCCAGTAGTCGAGGCCGGCGGAGGAGTAGACGCGGCTGGGCACGGCCTTGAGGAACCAGTTGGCGATGTCGGTCTGGTGCGTGGCCAGCTCGGTGTAGAGGCCGCCGGAGCAGTCGGCGTAGATCCGCCAGTTCGTGTGCTTTTCCAGGTCCGTGATGAACTTCTTCTCCTCGTCGTTCAGCACGTAGTCGGTCGGGGTGGGCCGACGCCACTGGCTGTTGCGGTGCCATTGGGCGGTGATGTGGGTGACCCGCCCGATGGTCCCCTTGTCGTACACGAGGCCCATGGCGAGGTTGTATTTCGGGTTGTAGCGGCGCTGGTGTCCGACCTGCACCCATTTCCTTGTGTCGTGGCATTTCGTGACGACGGCGCGGCCCTCCTCGACGGTGGAGACGAGGGTCTTCTCGCAGAAGACATACTTGCCCGCGTCGAGGGCCGCCAGCGTGATCGGGGCGTGGGTGAGCAGGGGGCTGGCGATGATGACGCCGTCCAGCGTCTCCTTCTCCAGCATCTCGCGGTAGTCGTAATACACGTTCGGCTTCGGGAGGGCCTCCGCCGCGGCGATCTGGTCCGCCGTCGGCTTCTCGCCCTCGGCGAGCTGCTGCTTGGCGTTGGCCAGGCGGGCCAGCGGCATGGCCGCCTTCTGGCTGGGCGCCCACACGTCGCAGACCGCCGCGATGTGGATGTCCGGGGTGCCCGCGAGGCCCACGCGCAGGTGGAAGCACCCCTGGCCGCCGACCCCGACACAGCCGACCACCACCCTGCTGTTCTGCGCGTAGGTGAAGGGGGAGACCCCCGCCGTGACGGCGAATCCCGCCGCCGCGCCCGCGCACTTCACAAAGTCCCGTCGGTTGACGCCGTTCATTGTTTTCCCTCCTCGTTCTTTCCCCCGTCCGGGAAGTTGATCCGCACGATGTCCAGGCGCCCCTCCCGCTCCACCACCAGCAGGGCGCGCACGGCCGGGTGCTTCGCGCAGTAGGCGCGCGCCCCGTCCTCGCCCAGGATGAAAAACGCCGTGCTCAGCGCGTCGCTCTCTGTGCCCGTGGGGGCGACGGCCGAGGCGCTGCGGATATTCGTGTCCACGGGCCGGCCGGTCCTCGGGTCGAAGATGTGGGCGTAGCGTTTCCCGTCAATCTCGACATAGCGCTCGCTCGCGCCGGAGGTCGAGAGGGACTCGCCGGGGGCGATCTCCACCTCCGTCACGGGCGGGTGCTGCTTTTCGGGGTCCTCGAAGGGCCAGGTGATCTCGACGCCCCAGGTCTTCGAGGCGGGCGGCGTCCCCATCACCACGATGGTGCTCGTGCTCGAGTGGAGCCGCGCGCGGTTCACCCCGTTCTGCCGCAGGATCTCCGCCGCGCGGTCCAGCGCGAGGCCCTTGCCGATGCCCCCGAAATCCACCCGCATCCCCGGGCGCGTGAAGCGCACCGAGCGGGCCGCCGGGTCCAGCTCCACGCGGTTCATGCCCACGCTCTCCCGCGCGGCGGCGAGCTGCTCCGGCGTGGGCAGCACGCCCTCCTTTTGGTAGAACCCCCACAGCGCCAGCAGCGGCCCGACCGTCACGTCGAACACGCCGCCCGTGTCGTTGTAAAACCGGCGCGACGTCTCCATCAGGCCGAAGAGGTCCGGGTCCACCACCACCGGCCCCTCCGACGCCCGGCGGTTCATCACCGACACGGGGCTCTCCTCGATCCAGTTGCTGATGCGGCGCTCCAGCCGGTCGATCGCCTCAAAGGCCGCCTCGCCCGCATAGGTGAGCTGGTCGGGCGTCGTCTGCGGCGAGTCCCCCACGAGGACAAAGTCGAACTCCGCGCCCATGGCCCGGTGCGTCATGTGCACCGCGGGCGGGCCGTCCTCCGCCGCCCAGCCCCCCGCCGCCCACCCCGCCGCCGCGGCCAGAACCGCCGCGCCCAGCCGCCGGACCGTTTTCCCCGTGTCGGACCGCTTGGTGCTCATGCCTGTAAGACTCCTCAAGGTGGGAATGGGTTTTGAAAAAAATGGAGGCTGTCAGGATAGCAGGGTTCCAGGGACCGGAACGACCGCGGGGCATTCCTCCCCTCGTTCCCAGGAACAACTTGAGAGCGAGGGAAGAACGCGGCATCCTGCAGCGTTGCCGCCGTCCCGGTCTTCGGCGGCGGAGAGAAAGGCGCGGCAAGCCGCGCCCTTTTCTTTCGCGGCCGGACCGTCCGCCCCGACCGGCACGGGGATTCCCTTTCACGCCCGCCTGCATTCCCCGGCGTGTTCTCACAACACGCCCGACTCCGGCCCCTGCCTTATCCGGGGATCAGGGCAGTGGACGCCCGCCCCGTGACGCCGCTATTGCGTCTTCTCCGGGGCGGGCCCGGCGGGGATGTCGCAGACGACGAGGGCGGGCTGGATGAAGGGGCCGACGGCGTGGACTTTGCCGTCGGGCCGGGCGACGGTGGAGCAGCCGCTGTGGAGGTAGCCGGCCCAGTCGCCGCCGGCGACGCGGGAGAGGCCGGTGTCGGCGGCGGCGACCCAGAGGCCCGTCTTCCCGGCGACGTTCTTGATGTGGGTGATGAAACTGACGCCGTTGTCGAGGAGGTCTTCCTCCTTCTCGGCGAAGCCGTGGGGGGCGAGGAGGAGCCACGCGCCCAGGTCTGCGGCGCGTTTGGGGTGGGCGATGTTAAAATTGTCGGCGCAGATGGTGAGGCCCACGCGGCCGAACTCGGTGTCGGCGGTGTGGATGTCCCGCGCGCTGCCCGCGTCGTAGAGGTGCGCGGTGAGTTTGGGCAGGGTGCTGATCTTCCGGTGTTTGAGGACAACGGCTCCGGCGCGGTCAATGAGCACCGCAGAGTTGTAGGTCTTTTCGCCGTCCTTCTCCAGGCATCCGGCGCAGACCCACACGCGGAGCTCCTTTGCCAGCGCGCA
>JAKPUV010001215.1 GCA_029554925.1 Candidatus Hydrogenedentota bacterium
CTCACCCAGCAGACCAGGCGCGTGCTGCACAAGCCGGTGGCGGGGGAGGAGATTGTGGCCACCGGCAAAAAGGTCGTGGTGATCGGCGGCGGCGACACGGGCTCCGACTGCGTCGGCACCTCGCTGCGCCAGGGCTGCGCCTCCATCCTCAACATAGAGCTGTTCCCGAAGCCGCCGGAGGCGCGCTCCGCGCGCAACCTGTGGCCCGAATGGGACTTCGTGCTGCGCACCTCCTCCAGCCACAAGGAGGCCCCCGGCGGCGACTGCCGGGACTGGTGCATCAACACCAAGTCCTTCGAGGGGGATGAGAACGGAAATGTCCGCGCCCTCAACGCCGTCCGTGTGGAGTGGGGCGATCCGGACGCCTCCGGCCGCCGCGCCATGACGGAGGTTCCGGGGTCCGAAATGCGGATCGAGTGCGACTTGGTGCTGCTGGCCATGGGCTTCGTCCAGCCCGAGGCCGACGCCTTTGTCGCGGGCCTCAAGATCGAACTGGAGAAGAACCGGTTCGGTCTGGGCATCAAGGCCGACGGCGCCTACGCCACCGGCGTGCCGGGCGTGTTCGCGGCGGGCGACGCCCGGCGCGGCCAGTCCCTGGTCGTCTGGGCCATCCACGAGGGCCGCGAGGCCGCCCGCGCCATGGACCTCTACCTGATGGGGCGTTCGCATTTGCAGGCCCGGGACAGCGAGGGCTTCGAGGAGGTCCGCCTGGCCCCGGCGCAGTCCTGACCCCTGTCCGGGATTTCGGCGTTTCGTGCCCGGAATGGTGGTGTTTTCCCGCGAAATCTGGTATTCTGTGTCCGGACGGACAGGGTGTCCGCCCGAACGACAGTGCCGTGAGGAATACCGAGAATGTCAACCAAGCACTTGAAGACAGTCACCCGGCGGCCTTTCAGGGCCGCGGACTACAGCACGGGCGGCATATTCCGGCTGATCAGCCAGATTTTCTCCGTCTTCGCCGATTTCTTCACCCAGAAGGAGGCGCAGGAGGAGGAGGATTAGGCCCGCGGGGTCATCGCCTTCCCCCTCCGCGGCGTTACGGGGATGAAACCTTTTCCCCGCGTCCGTGTATGTAGGGTAACTAGAAGCTTATGGAGACAGGGTCATGAAGCATGTAACAGCGGTCACCCGGCCCGTGGCACGGGCCGCCTCTGCGGTGACACCCGGCAGCATCCTGATGGTGGTGAGCCAGATTCTGACGGTCATCGCGACGTTCTGGGTGGAAAAAGAGGCGGCGAACGAGATCATTGACGCCTGACGGCGTCTCGGAACCGGGATGTCCATGAACGGAAAACACTTGCGCCGCCTGTCTGCGACGCCCGCGCGGGCCGACGATGTCACTGTCGGCCAGGTTATGGCGCTCCTGATGCGCCTGCTGGACATTGTGACACCCTTTGTGCTGGCCAAGGAAGGCACCGGCCAGAGCAGCGGCTAAGAGGAAGGAGACAGGAAAATCATGCAGCACACGCGAACAGTCACGCGGATTCCCGCGCAGGCGCAGAGCCAGGGGCTCTGCGACAACGTCACCGGCGATCTTCAGGCCCGGTTCTGTTTCGTTCTCGCGTTTCTGACCGATGTTTTTGTGCCCCTGGTGCTGCCGTTCATCCAGGCCAAAACCGTCACGGCGGCCGATGACGCCCCCGTTGACACGGGCGGCGGCGACACCACGGTCTAGGGCGTCAACGGGCGTTTTCTGAGACGCCGGGAGAATCCTTTGTGAAAAGGTTGCGCATGATCACGCGTCCCAAGCGGGCGGCCATCACGGCCGATGTGGTGCTTGCCTTCGTGATCGACATCATCGAGGCGGTCATCCCCCTGGTTCAGAACAAGAACCCGCAGAACCCCGTCGTGATCCCGGATGACGACGACGATTCAACGTCCTGACCGCTGCTCCCGGCGAAAAAAGTCGGGAAAAATGCTTGCATGCGCGGGGAGAATGTGTTTTAATGGGGCCGGGAAACTGTTGACAACCCAGGGAGACAACGTAGCATGAAGCACCTGAAACCGATCAGCACCCGCCGCGCCGACGCCTTCACGAACTTCTTCAATTCGATCTGGCGGGCGTGGATGGATTTCCGGTACGAGAAGAAGAACGAATACGCCATCTGAGCGTTTCGGGACGACACACAAGCTGCGGGCCGGGTTGCGTCTTTGGCGTTTCCCGGCCCGTTTTTTGACCAGCCGCGTCCCTTTCGGCGCGGGCCACGGTCCTGCGGGGTTCTGTCATGGTTGTCGGACAGCACACGGTCATCCGGACGGCGGAACGGGACGACGCGCGGTTTCTGCGCGCGGCGTACCTGGGTCCCGTGCCGAGGGCGTCGCTGCTGGACGCCCGCAAGGAGCCGGTGCAGCCGACGCGGGACGAGTTGGAGGAACTGCTCGGGTCCAAGGAGAACGCCCGCGGCCTGTTTTACGCCGTCGAGGACCGGGACGGCGGTGTGGCGGGGTTCTGCGGCCTTCGCGGGGTGAACCAGGAGGCCCTGTTCGCCGAGGTCTTCTTTCTGTTTCTTTCCCCGGAGATGGAGGCGGGGGAGGGGGGCTGCGAGGCCGTCCGCTTCGTCCTGGGGCAGGCGTTTGACCGGCTGCACCTCGCCAAGGTGACCATCCTCGCGCTGGATATCGAGACGGGCCTGTCGGCGCTCCTCTCAAAGACCGGCTTCGTCTGCGAGGGCGCCCAGCGCCAGGCCGTTTAC
>JAKPUV010001231.1 GCA_029554925.1 Candidatus Hydrogenedentota bacterium
CCGGCTTCGGCGTTCTCCTCCAGAAACCGCCCGACAGTTACGACCAGCCCCTCAGCGAGCCGAAATACAAAGTGACGGGCGACCAGGCCGCAGACTACACCACCGAGTACTTCATCACCGCCGACAAGGAGGCAAACCCCCTGTCGCTGATTCCTCCCTATGACCCAGGTCCCGCGGATTCAGGCACAAAGGATCTAGGTCTGTCCCCCGTGCCCGTCTATTTGGCGTACATCCCCCCGGATCCGGCAGAGCGCGCGGCTGAGTTCACCCCGCAGAACATCGAAGTGTACCCCGCCCATGTCTTCGACGGGAAAGGCGCGCTGACTTTGGACACGCTGAAGAATCCCCCCCTGGGCGAGCGCTTCCGCGTCCTGTTCGCGCCCCTGCCCGATGAGCCGCGCGAGGAGCGGATGTGGACCACCAGGACCTTTGAAGACCTGGACCTGAACCTCTGGAAGAGCGGGGCCGAGCCGGGCATCATGGGGTACCAGGGGCAGGAGGTGACCATTTACCGGTCCACGGGCCGCATCAAGACGGGGAGCCTGCAGCCATGAGACATGCAACCCCCGAATCCGGGTTCACGCTCCTCGAGGTGGTGATCGCGCTGACGATCCTCGCCGTGGGGATCATGGCGGTCATGTCGCTGTTTCCGGCGTCGCTGGCGCAGCAGCGCGTGGCGGCGGAGCGGACGGTGATCGCGGCGCTGGCGCGCACCCAGCTGAGCGAGGTGCGGTCGGGCGGCGCGGGCGCCTCCCTGTCCGACTGGGTCAACAGCAACACGTACCACGTCGTGGAGGCGTCGGCCCGCGCCTACACCCTCTACGACTCCTGGCGCGCCACGGCCACCCGCATCGGCGGCCCCGGCGCCGACCTCTACCGCGTCGTCTTCTCGGTGCGGCTCAACAGCGGCAGGGAGGAGGAGTTTGTCACCTATGTCACCGAGCGCTGACAGGCGCGTTCCGGCGCGGTCCGGCGCCGCGGGCTTCACGCTCGTGGAGATGCTGGTGTCCATGGCGATCTTCCTGGTCATCATGGGCAGCATCGGGCTGCTGATCACGGGCACCACGCGGACCGTGCGCCAGGGCTACGCCATGCTCAACAACATGGAGCGGGCGCGCAACGCCCTGGCGGTGCTCGAGCAGGACATCAAGGTGGCGTTCACGACGGAGGATTCGCGGGGCCTCACCCGGTTCTACGGCGAGCCCAACGGCTTCATGTACCTCGGCGCGCTCAAGGGCGGCGCCTTCGGCCGCGTGGCCTACGTCATCCGCCCCGGCGCCGACACCTTCCTCGTCGAGATGCCCCTCAAGTGGAGCGAGGTCCGCGAGCTGTTCCTGCGCCAGGCCCCCACCGAGGCCGCCCTGTTTGAAAGCGTCTATCCGCCCGTGCTCGGCTCCGACAGCTTCTACGACTTCAACGTGCAGATACGCCTCGGCTCCCTGCTCCGCTACGAGGACCGCACCGGCGCCACCAGCCTCAACGCCTTCGAACAGTCCCTGGAAATAGACGAGGATGGCAATTATGAATCCGGCTTCGCCAAGCTCGTCGCCCCCCTGCGCAACGCGACCTTCTTCCTCGAGGCCCTCAACAACCGCGACATGATGCGCGGTATGACCACGATCTGGACAGACTATCCCCCCTTGGAGCCCTACTTTTCCATGCCCCTCTATGGGTTTCCGCGTATCGCAGGACACGTGGTGAAGGATTCCTCCAGATTGACTTTCTGGAAGGAGGATTGTCCAGGCTCGTGCAGAGGGGACGTTGTCTGTATTGAAGACTGCCGCCAGGCCCGCGAAAAGAAGAGCTGGCGCGACTACGAGGTGGTGGAGAACCTGATCATCGAGGCCGTGCTGTGCGACGGGAGCAGTCCCATTTCCCGGCCCGACCCGGTCTCGGGCCAGCTCCGGCCGGTGAACGCCCTCGACCTGTCCGCCTTCTTCTTCTACGGGCTGGAGGACGGCACGAGCCTGCCCATGTTCAACACGCTTTACAACAACCCGGTGTCGCGGGAGTATCTGCTCGGCATGGCGGCGAACCCGGGCCCCGACGGGGAGATGGACCTGGCGGACGCGTTTCTCTCGGCGGGCGACACGTCGCAGCCCGAGCAGACGGCGGGCGACCCGGTCGGGTCGCGGCTGCCGGCCTGGGTGGCGCCGGGCTTCTGGCTCTTCGCGGCGGCGCCCAGTTCGGGCCTGCCGCCCATGACCCAGTGGTACCAGCAGAAAGTGGACCTCCCCGCGGCCTACATGCGCGGCTCCGGGTGAGCGGCCCACAGGACAGGATGTAACGCATGCGCAGACTGCACCAGAACTCGGGCGCGGCCCTGATCGTCGCCCTCTCGATCATGGCCGTCCTGCTGGCCATCGGCCTCACCTTTTTCGCCGTCACGCGCCTCGAGTCCACCACCGCCGTCAACGTCGTCCACACCGTCCGCGCCCAGTACCTCGTGGACGCCGGCTTCGCCGTCGCCCAGTACACCCTCAACCGCGACCTCGACGTGAACCCCAACGCCACCTCCACCGACCACGCCTGGCGCACCCTGTTCAACGGCGCCGCCTTCGCGGGCAAGGAGTGGACCTGGGTGGACGGCATTCCCCCCTGGGCCGGCGGCCGCACGGCCTTCACCCTCGAGCCCGTCGAGCGCGCCCTGCGCGGCGCCGGCCT
>JAKPUV010001236.1 GCA_029554925.1 Candidatus Hydrogenedentota bacterium
TGCGGGATACACCGGCCTTTCGGCGACCTCCTCTCCGCGCGCGTCCGATGCCCCCACCACGGTGCCCCCGCGGAAGCCGCCCCCGGCGACGACGGAGCAGAAACAGTTTCCGTAGTGGCCGCGTCCGCCGTTCCAAGGGGCCTCCCAGAGCACCCTGGGCGTCCGGCCAAACTCGCCGCCCCACCAGACGATGGTGCTCTCGAGCAGTCCTTTCTGGCACAGGTCTTCCAGCAGGGCTGACATCCCCCGGTCCAGCTCGGGGAGTTTTCGCTTCATGGTCTCAAAGTGCTGCTTGTGCGTGTCCCACCCCTTGTAGTTGATGGTGACATAGGGCACGCCCCTTTCCACCAGACGCCGCGCCGTGAGGCAGGACTGGCCGAAGGTGTTCTTTCCGTAGCGTTCCCGGACCTCCTCCCCCTCCTGGGACAGGTCGAAGAGGCTGCGCGCCTCGCCGAACATGAGGCCGTAGGCGTTTTCCTCGCACCGGTCGAGGGCCTGAAAACGGGGGTTTTCGGGATTCGCCCGGCCCAGCGTGTCCAGCGCGTGCAGGAAGTTCCTGCGGCTGCGCTGGCGGTCGTCTGAAATCCCCTCAGCCACGATGCCCTCCACGGCGAAGGGGGTCTTGGCCGGGTCGCCCCCGGTGGCGAAGGGCTTGTAGCGCTGTCCTAGGAATCCGGACTCTGAAAAGCGCCCCTGGAGTTCCGTCAGGACGACGTAGGGCGGCACAATCCCGGCGTACCCGTGGTCGTATCCCTTGAACAGGGAGACCACCGCCCCGGCCGAGGGAAAAACCAGGCGGCCGGGCGCGCATCCGGTCTGCACCATGTACGCCGCCGTTTCATGGGCGTTGATCCCGTGGGTCATGCCGCGGATGATGGCGTACTTGTCTGCCTGTTGCGCCAGCATCGGGAGGGCCGCGTTGATCCGAATTCCGGGCACATTCGTCTCAACGGCCTGGTCGAGGGAGCCGCAGTAGTCGCGCCCCGCCTCGGGCTTGGGGTCGAAGGTGTCCAGATGGCAGGGGCCGCCCCACATCCATATCTGGATGACGGCCTTGGCGCGGGCACCGGCCGGCGCGGCGGGCACAGACCGGTGTCCGGTCAGCGCAAGTGCCGAGGATGCCGCGAGGCACCGCTTGAGCGCCGTGCGGCGGGAGATAGACGCGTTCTTTTTCGGAACACCCATCTTTTCGGGACTCCGGGGGTTGGGGGCGGCCCTCTCCCCTGTCAATGTCTGTAAAGGAACTCTTTGGTGTTGACCAGCGCCCAGACCAAATCTTCCAGCGCCTGCCTCCGGGTGAGCCCGGACTCTCCGGCGTAAGCCAGCACGGTGTCCAGCTCTTCCTGGGCGGGATGCCGGCACAGAATCTCCAGATACACCGCGCGCACGGCACGGGCGGGCTTGCCCCCCGAAGCCGCCCCCACCCGGCCAAACAGGGGCGCGGACGCGATGCGGCGGCGGAGTGTGCTGGAGTTGAGAAGATGCAGCCGCTGGGCGTCCGTTGGTTCGTTGTTCCGCTCCGACAACAGCCCGGTGTCGCGGGAGGGGCGCCCGAAAAGCTCCAGGAAGGGGGA
>JAKPUV010001238.1 GCA_029554925.1 Candidatus Hydrogenedentota bacterium
GCGAGTTGAAGGTCTCCTCCGACTGGATGTGCTGCGGCCAGTTGCCCGGTAGCAGCATGCCCTGCATCCGCGGGATGACCGCCGCGTCCTCCGGGGTTTGCCCCGTCAGCAGCGGCTTGGGCCAGCGGATGTCCGTCAGCGTCGCGCCCGTGTCCTCGGCCGCCAGGTCGAACACGATCTCCGGCCCCTCGCAGTGCGCCGACACATGCAGCGCGAAGCCCGGCGCCTTCTCGAAATCCGAGAAGGACACCACCATGCCCGCGGACCAGCCCGTGAAGAGGCGCTCCGCCCGCACCGAACGCGCGTCTCTTAGGGAGAGGCGGCCGCTGTCCAGGCGGACATCCTCGTTGTCGCTCTCCCCGAAGGTCCACGTCTGCCCGCCCGTGGCCACCTCCATGGCCAGCGTGTCGCGCCGCCAGGTGAGCGTCAGGTCCTGCGTGGTGATCCGCCAGTGCTCCGGCGTCTCCTCAAAGGTTCCCCCGGCGATGGAGGGCCTCTCCTGGCTGTGCGCCAGGAGCCACGCGCGGGCCTCGTCGAAGGCCGTGTAGAGCGCCGCGAAGGACTCCGCGCTGTCCGCCCCCGCGGCCAGCCGTTCCCGGAGCGCGGCCAGGCGCGCCGTCTTCTCCGCCGCCGCCCCCTCCTCCACGACAACCGCCTCCAGACGGTCCGCATACGACGACACGGTGGCGACCCGGGCATCCCACTCCCCGGCGGAAAGGGAAAGCATCACGAGTAGGGCGACGGCAAACATGGCGGTTCTCCTGGGGGGGCCGGACGGGCGCGGCGCGCGCCCGCTCCGCATACAGAATAGGCGGCCCGCGCGCGATTCGCAAGATTTGGGGTCCGGACGGCTACTCCACCGTCACCAGCGGCCGCATGGCCTCCAGCCGCTTCGGGCCGATTCCCGGCACCTGCTCCACATCCTCCACCGTGCGGAACGGGTTCGCCTCGCGGTACGCGATGATGTTCCCCGCGTACACCGGCCCGATCCCCGGCAGCGTCTCCAGCTCCGCCTGCGTCGCCGTGTTCAGGTTGATCAGTTTCTTCTGTCCGCCCCCCGTCGGCGCGGCCGCCGTGGGCGCGGGCGTGGACGGGGTGGTGGGAGTTTCCGCCGTTGGCGCGAGCATCGACGCCCCCGCCGGGGATGTGACCAGATAGTCCGCGGGGTTTTCCGTCACGCGGTAGCCCGAATTGCGCAGGACCACCCGGTCCCCCTCGGCCACGCGCTCCGCCACCACCGGCACCGTGAGCGTGGTGCCGTCCACCAGCCGCGCCGCGAGGTTCAACCCCGACACGTCGCCCTCCGGCGTGGTGCCTCCGGCGCGCATGATCAGGTCGGCCACCCGGCTGTCCGCCGGAAGCCGC
>JAKPUV010000385.1 GCA_029554925.1 Candidatus Hydrogenedentota bacterium
GCACACCAGATCCACGCGGTTGAAGGTGTCCAGCACCGGGGCAAAGGGGCTCTTTTTGCCGCGCATGCCCTTGGCCAGGCACGCGACCCGCCCACGGTCCGGCGTGAGAAAACTGACAATCGCGCTGGTGTCGCCAAAGTCCACCTTGCGCAGCACAATGCCTTCGGTTTTGAGTTGGGACAATCCCGCCTCCAGCGTTGGGGGTGCTGGCCGCCTCGGTTCGGAAACACGCGGCAAAATCATACCATTGCGCCCCGCCAAGGCGCAAACGTCCGGGGCGCGGGAGCCCGGTTTCCGGTGGAAAACGGGGCGGAAATCGCCTGGGGAGAGGGCTGCCCGCGCGGGCGGGCCCGCCCCTCTGTCCACTCCGTCCATATTGGCCACTTCGTCCGCCGCATTCCCCCAACGCCCCGGCCTGCGGTACACTATCCGAACCTCCCCGGAAAAACGGGGTCTCACAGGGAAAGGAACGCACCATGGCCGCGCCCCCGGGCGGGGCGGAAGCCCCCGCCGCACTTGACGACAAAGACCTGGTCCCGCGCGCCGCGGACCGGGACATGGAGGCTTTTGCCGAGTTGATGCGCAGACACCAGCACCACGTTCACGCCCTGGCCTGGCGGCTCACGGGAAACCGCGAGGACGCCCGCGACCTCGCGCAGGAGGCCTTCCTGCGCGCCTGGAACAGCCTGGGCGGGTTCCGGGGCGAGGCGGCCTTCGGCACCTGGATGCACCGGATCGTCGTCAACCTCGCCCGGAACCTTCACCGCGACCGCACCCGCAAGGGCCGGGACCGGGAGGTGGCGGCGGGAAACCCCTTTGACGAGGACGCCCCCACGCGCGAGGCGGCCGCCGGACCCGCCGCCTCCCCCGCTAAGAACGCCGAGGCGGGGGAACTGACCGAGGCGCTGGAACGGTGCCTCGGCGGGCTGACACCGGAATACCGGGAGGCCTTCGCCCTGCGGGTGGAGCGCGACATGGACTACACGGCCATCGCCGCCGCCCTGGAGTGCCCGGTGGGCACCGTGAAATCGCGCATCAGTGAGGCGCGGCGGCGGCTCGCCCTCTGCCTGGAACGGCGCGGCGTGCTGGAAGGAGGTCGAACATGATTTCCCCGGAACTGCACGAGCAACTGTCCGCCTATCTGGACGGGGAGCTGGACCCCGAAGCGCGCGCCGGGATGGAGCGCTTGCTGGAGGAGCAGCCGGAACTCCGCGCCGCCCTGGACCGGATGCGCCACGTGGACGACCTGCTCCGGCAGGCGGCCCCTGAGGCCCCCGCGAATCTGGTCCGCGACAGCCTCCGCAAGATTGACGAGGCCGCCCCCACCCGCGCAAAAGTGCGGTTTCGCGGGGCCGACGAGGCCCCCCGGCGGCGCAGTCCCGTCCAGTATCTCGCCGCCGCCGTGATGCTCTGCGCGGGCATGGCCGCGCTCTACTACTACCAGACAACGCAGTCCGCCCGGTCCCCGCGCGACGCGGAGATGCTCATGGCGCGGCAGGCCGGGGAGGCGCCCGACCGAACGCCCGCAACGGAGGGGGGTAAGAACGAGGTCTTTCGGGTGCTGCTGATGGAGGAGGCGCCGAAGGGCGCGGCGGCGGAAGCGGCGGCCGCGCAGGACATCGCCGCCCCGGCGGAACCCGTTGCGGATGCGGACTCGGCACAGGCCGAAGCCCTGCCCCAATCCGCCCCGCCCGCCCCCGGAAGCGGGGGAGGGGCGTCCGAAGCTCCAAAGGAGGCCGCCCCCCTGGCCGAGGCCATGACGGCGGAGCAAGACGGCCCGCCGATAGTCTCCCGAAACCGGAGTCTGATGTCCAAGTCCGCCCCACCGGAAAAAGGGGAGGCGGGCCGCGGCCAGACCACACCCACCGCCCCGGCCCCCGCGCCTGCGGTGGCACCCGCGACCCCGGCGCCCCCCGCTGTGGGGCAGGACCGTCCGCCCGCCCCCGCGCAGTCCCCAGCCACCCCCAAGCCCCAGCCCCCGGACACGGGCGGATCCTTCGGCCCCGGCGTGGCCCTCGGCCGCGTGGTCGAAGGCAAGGTCTTCCTCCAGACCCCGGACGGATGGATGGAGCGGGGCTACGCGGGCGAGAAGGTCACCGAGCTCATCCGGGACGATGAGTCATTCAAGAAACTGCTTGCCGAACACCCCGCCGTGGACAAGATCAGCGCCCTCGGCGGCGTCGTGCTCTTCCGTTTCGATGCCACCTGGTACCACCTCACCGGCGGGGAGGAAACGCCGACGAGCTAGAGCGGTTTCGCATTGAGGTGAAGGCATTTCACGAGAATGTCGGGCGCGGACACTGAGGTGGCACGGGCTTCCAGCCCGTGTCCTGGGCCATAAATGCGGCCTCAAAACACGGGCGGGAAGCCCGTGCCACCTCAGTGCTCGTTCCCGCCATCTTCCTTACGACGCGGCATCTCAACCTTGAGATGCTCCTAAGCCTGCCCCCCTCCGCGCTCCTGCAGGGCGCGGCGGACGCGCTCCATGGCGGCGGCGATGTTTTCCGGGCCGAGGGGCACGCGCTCGACGAGGGCGCGGTCCACGAAGTA
>JAKPUV010001275.1 GCA_029554925.1 Candidatus Hydrogenedentota bacterium
GGGCAACACGGAATACTGGCGCTTCGAGGACGGCGCGGCCGTCGGCGGCAGCGACAAGAAAATCCCCCGCAACGAGTTCCTCTGGGCGCCCGTGACGGTCGGCGACTTCTACCTCGCCCTCGACATGAAGCTCGACCCGCCGTCCGCCAACGCGGGCATCCAGTTCCGCTCGAAGCCCGTGGACGAGGCCGGACAGGCCCTCGGCTACCAGGCCGACGCCGGGCAGGACGTGTGGGGCCGCCTCTACCACGAGCACGGCCGCGGCAAGCTTGACTGGTGCGACCGCGCCGACGCCGCCGTGAAACCCGGCGAGTGGAACCGCTACGAGATCCTCGCCGTCGGCCCGGCCATCTGGCTGGTCATCAACGGCAAACTCGGCGCCGCCTGCCTCGACATCAACAAGGACGGCGAGCGCAGCGGCGGCATCGCCGTGCAGATCCACGGAGGCCCGCCCCAGACCGCCAGCTACCGCTTCGTGAAACTTGTCCACGACCCCGCCTTCAGCCTCCTCGAGATGGACACGAAACGCCTCTTCAGCGCCCTGGCCGTGCCGGAACTGTAGGGCGAAGCGCGAACAGCCTGGGACGTCGGGCACGCGGGCGGTTCTTAAGAGCGCCGGCGGCCCGCCGCGCCTGCGGACACGCCGCCGCACCCAATCTCAAATTTGAAATTTGAGAGGCACGGCAACGGGCCCGGGGAGAACGCGGTTCGGTTCCGAAACGCCCCGCAGGAAATCGGCGTCCGCAGAACTGGTGAGCGCACGGGCATTCCCTGCGTTTCACCCCGCCACCCTCCCGCAACGACGCCCGCTCCGCCGCGCCCCCTCTCAAATTTGAAATTTGAGATTCTGGCCGCGCGGCTTGAAGGCCCGCGCGAATCGTGGTATGTTGCGGGAAGAACCGGGGAAATGCGGCATGGAACAGGATGAGCGGCCGGCGCCGACGGCGTCCATGACGCCCTGGCGGCGGTTCTTCGCCGCGGCGGGGTGTTATATTTGGCTGCTGCTCGTCCTGCTGATGTTCGTTCCCATGTCTCTGCGCGCCAGCGCCATCATCATCCTGCCGGTTCTGGTGGTGCCGCCGGTGGTGATTGCGGCGGTGGTCTGCGTCTATCTTCTGCGGCGCCGACCCCTGCCTCTTCTGCTGGTCCTTTCGCTCGCTGCGATGACGGTCTGGACGGTGTTCTCCCCCGCCTTCTACTTCACCCTGGGCACGGCTGAACTCGCGCTTCCGAACGATTTTTCGGCTCCTGTGGCGGCGGGGTGCGCGGTGTTCACACTGGTGGTCGTGACCGCCGTCTTCGTTCCCCGGCTGCGGTGGTACATGCTGCTCCTGCTGCTTGCGGCCGAGGCCGCCCTCATGGGATGGAGCCGGGCGCAGGAGAACGCCGAACTGCGGCGGGCCGAATCGTTTCTGCGCGACGTGCGGAGTCTGGTCGTGTACGACGGCTTCTTCGCCAGCGGAAAGCAGGACGCGTACCATCAGATCTGGAGAGGGGAGCCCGAGCAAGCCCCCCCGTTCCGGCAATACACCTTCGATGAGGTGCGGACTGTTGCCACAGGCCGGGAAGTGACGGGGGAGGACCTGCGGCGCCTCACGGACAATCTGGCGTTCCGCGTGGAGCTGTTCGAGCCGTGGAAAGGCCACACGGCGGCGGTGGCGGTGCTGGCCGACGGCACGGAACACCGCGTGTGCATCGCCAACTACGGAAGCTTCTTTGCCATGGACAGCCTGCGGGTCATCTTCTTCCTGGAACCCGGCCGCCGTCACGACGAGGACCTGCTGTATCCCGACCCGAACCAGGGGCAGCCCCCCGCAAGTGCGCGGAGAAAATAAGCGGCGCGCCGCCCCCTCCCGCAACGACGCCCGTTCCGCCGCGCCCCCTCTCTCAAATTTGAAACTTGAGATTCTTGGGCCCCCGTCCCGGCTGGTGTGCGGCGGTTCCGGCGCGCCGGAACCGCCATCCCCCCGTCCATCCGGTCCATCCCGTCCATCTCGTCCATTCCCCGGGGATCGTGCTACACTTTCCGACGCGCCCGCGGGGGGCGCGTTGGGAGCCCTTGCATGACCGCCTTCCCCCTTGTCCGGCGCGCGGGCGCCGCAGTGCTTTGCCTGGCCCTGGCCGGGCTGCATGCGGCGTGCTCGCCCGCCGGCCCGCCGGAGCCCGCCCCGCTGGCCCTGCGGACGGCGGACGGCGTGGCGGTGGCGGGGACGCTGCACGCGCCGGACCCGCGTGCCGCGAAGGGGCACCCCCCCGGCCTGCTGCTGGTGCACGGGTTTGGCGGGGATCGCGGGGTCTGGGAGGGGTTCGCCGAAGCCGCCGCCGTGCGCGGGTACCTGTGCGCCGCCGTGGACCTGCGCGGCCACGGTGACACCCGAGGCCCGGACCGCGACGCGGTGGAACGGGGGCCGGCGGGCTGGCGCGCGGCCCTGGCCGATCTCGCCGCCGCGCGGGAGGCCCTGGTGGCGGCGGGCGCCGACCCGGAAACCCTCGCGGTGGCGGGCGAGGAGTTCGGCGCCTCCCTCGCGCTGCTCTACGCCCTCGCCGAGCCCGCCGTCCACGCGGTGGTCGGCGTCTCCCCCGTTCTGGAGATGCGGGGGCTCGACGCGGAGCGGGCGGTCCGCGACCTGAAAGACTGCCCCGCCCTCTTTGTGGCGGCGGAAAACGACGGCCTCGGGGCGGCGGCGGCGCGCGCGCTCAAGGCCGCCGCGCCGGTCTTCTGCGAGGCCCGCCTCTACCGGGGGACGGCGTCCGGGGCGGACCTCTTCGCGGCGCACCCCCAGGCCATGGGCGAGGTGTTCACCTGGCTCGAGGACGTCCTCCGGGCAGACTGACCCTTCCCCGCCCCCGCGCCCCGGGGACGTGAATAATCCCGCCGTCCGGATCGTCTATTTGAACGGATTCCGAAGAACGGATCCTTGGAGGTATCAGCCATGAACAGACACTTCACGACACGGCGCGGCGCGGGGCTCCCCGCGGCTTTGGCGGCTTTTCTGGCCGTTTTCGCGGTCCCGGCCGCCGTGAACGCCCAGGAATACCAGATGCACGCCCGGGTCAGCTTTGACTCCGGCGGGATTCTGCTGCGGGCCTCCGGGGCCGACGAGTGGACCCAGGGCACGGTGAACACCCTGGTGACGCCCGGGGACACCCTGTGGGTGGACCGCGAGGGCTCCACGGAGCTGGAGCTGGCGGACCTGAACTTCCTGCGCCTGGCCGACGGGAGCAAGGCCGAAATCGCGGCGCTGCCGCCCTCGGCCAACGTCCGGGGTTGGGTCGGCTCGTTCTACATCCAGCGCCTCGACCGGAGCCGGGGCACCTTCCAGTTCACCACGCCCGCGTGCGCGGTGGACATCTCCCCCGCCTCGGTGGTCCGCGTGGACATAGACGAGGCGGGCGCGTCGGTCGTGACCGTGCGCTCGGGCTTCGTCCGCGTGACCACGTCCTCGGGCGGGGACACCACGGCCGCCGACGGCCAGCGCGTGTGGGTGGACCCCGGCATGCTGCCGTCGGACCCGCTGCTGTTCGACCGCACCCTGGGCGACGCCTTTGACCAGTGGAACACGGAGCGGGTGGGCCTGCTGGAGGGGGGCATGAAGACCATCCCGACGGCGGTGCCCGTGACGGGCACGGTGATCGGCGCCGCCGACCTGGCCCCCTATGGCGAGTGGGTCTACGTGGACCGGCGGCCCTACTGGCGGCCGACCGTCGTGGTGGACTACGTGCCCTACCGCGTGGGCTACTGGAACCACATGCCGGCCTACGGGCACGTGTGGGTCGAGCCCTACCCCTTCGCCTATGTCACCACCCACTACGGCCGGTGGACCTTCAACGCGGGCTACGGCTGGCTGTGGTGCTACGACCCCGTGTGGGCCCCGGCCTGGGTGAGCACGGTCTACGTCCGCGACACCTTCCTCTGGGCGCCCATGGACTTCTACGGGCGGCCCGTGGTCGTCGGCGGCGCCGCCACCTTCGGCGTCGGCGGGTTCACCTTCTGCCTCGCCTCGACCAGCTACATGACCGGCACCTACCTCACCGCCGGGTACGCCCCCGTGTACGGCGTGAGCCCCGTCTTCGCGAACCGCTTCGCCGGCGTCCCCGTCCAGGAGGTCAACATCTGGAACATCACCGTCAACAACTACGGCGGCGGCCACGGCGGCGGCGGCGGCCCGCGCCCCGTCGCGCGGCCCCAGCACCGCCCCGAGGACACCGGCACCCTCCGTGTCCGCGACTACGCGCCCCAGCGCTCCATCCGCGGCGTGCCCGCGGACCTGGAAGGCAAGGGCGCCGGCCTGGCCGACCGCGCGCGCACCCTGGAAGCCGGCCTCCGCCGCGACCAGTTCGCCGCCCAGCCCGCCGCCGGGTTCCGCAATGAGCGGTCCAAAGCCCCCTCGGCGAACGCCGCCGGGCCGGCCCGGTCCGTGCGCCTGGCCAGCACCGAGGCGCGCCAGTCCCTGCGCATGCCCCCCCGCACGGGCGACGCGGGCGCCGTGAACACGCGCCCGGAGACCAAGCCCGCCGCCGTGGACAGGACGGAAGGCGCCCTGCGCGGCCGCCCCGACGGCAACGCCCGCACCCTGACGAATGACACGCCGGTGCCCGCGCGGACGGCGGACAACCTGCGCGCCCGGCCGGCGGCCCCCGACACCCGGCCCGCCCCGGTGGAAGACGCCGAGGCGGCCCGCAAGCCCGCCGTGGCCCTGCGCGAGACCCGCACCCCCGCCGCCGCCGCGGAGCCGCGCCCCGCGGAAACCAAGCCCGCGACGCGCCGGGTCGCCCTGCAGGACATGGAGCCGACGACACCGGCGGCCCCCCGGAAGACCGAACCCCGCACGGGCCTGCGGTCGGGCACGGTTCCCGACAGCCGCGCCGGGGCCCCGTCCGCGGGCATCCGCGACGCCAAGCCCCTGGCCGCCCCGTCGCAGCGCTCCCTGACGCCGTATTCGGGCGGAACGGCCCCGTCGCCGACCCGGTCCACCGGCGTGACCGCGCCGCGCCAGACGGCCCCCCGTACCGTCACCCCGCCGTCGTCCTCCTCGCGGGGGACAGTGTCGGCCCCCCGGCTCTCGCCGATTCCGTCGCGACCGCCGTCCTCGTCCTCGCGGGGGACCAGCTCCTTCCGGGAGGCGTCGCCGGCGCCGTCCACCCCGCCGTCCTCCTCGCGGGGGATGAGTTCCACGCCGCGCCTTGCGCCGATTCCGTCGCGGCCGCCGTCCTCCTCCTCCCGGGGAACGGTTTCGGCGCCCAAGCTGACGCCCATCCCGTCCGCCCCGCCGTCCTCCTCCTCCCGTGGGATCAGTTCGGCGCCGCGCAGCTCGTTCGGATCCGGATCCTCCGGCCTGGGCGCGCCCTCCCTCCGGAACAGCGCCCCGTCGGGCGGGTCCTCCTCCCTGCGCGGGGTGTCCCCGTCGCCGTCGGTCTCGTCGGGACGGGCCCCCGTGTCGGCGCCGTCCCAGGGACGGGGCGTGAGCATGCCCCGAAGCGGGGTCCGGGGCCGCTGAGGCCCGCCCCGCACCGGCACACTTGAAACCGCAACACCCGACTTCACAGGAGACAGGGTCATGAACAGGAAATGGAACCGGAGCGCCCGCACTGCGGTGGCCGCGGCGGTCCTGACGGCGGCGGCGATGCTCGCGGGGTGCCCCCCGGAGAGCGGGGATCCCCCGGAAACCCCCGGCACGCCGGAAACGCCGGAGACGCCGAAGTGGGACCAGACGGCCTACGACGCGGGCTTTGACGAGGGATTCCTGGTGGACGAGGAGTACTGGCTGGGCTTTGACGACGGCTACTACACCCGGGATGCGGGCCCGATCTATTACAGCGGTTCGGAGATTCCGGTGGTCGAGGCCCCCGAGTTCGACGCGGGCTACTGGGACGGCGTCTGGTACGCCTACAACGACGGGTACTTCGTGGAGTACGACTACGCGTTCACCGTGGGCTTCAGCGAGGGCTACGACATCGGCTTCACCAACGCCTGGCCGGACATCCTCGCCGCGGACGAGCACCCCGAGTACGTGGACGGGGGCTGGTCGGACGGGTACAACGACGGGTTCTCCGAGGGCCTGGTGATGGGCGCGGTGGACTACGCCGAGGGCCTGCCCTTCGACTGGCTGGACGCCATGATGTACTACCGCGAGGGCTACGACGTGTACCTGGAGGAGGTGGACCGGGGCACCGGCGCCTACGGCCCCGTCTACCTCTACGAGTACGGCACCGACCCGAACACCCTGGTCGCCAAGACGGCGGCGGGCCGCCGCGCCGAGGCGCGCGGCGCCGTCCGCAGGACGCCGGGCGCCAAAACGGCCGCGGACGCGGGCGTCAGCTACCGCGCCATGCCGGAGGAGACGTCGGCCCGCTATGACACGGCGCCCGCCTCCACGGCGCGCGCGCCCGAGACCGCCCTGCGCGTGGCCGACACCACCTGGAACCAGCGCATCGCCGCCTACCGGGGCGCCGTGGCGGCCAAGGCCGCGCCCCCGGCGGCCTCCCGCGCGGCGCGGGCCGTGCCGGTGAACTAGCGCCCACAACGCCGCCCGGCGGCGCAGCCATAGAAGAACCGCCCGGCGGGCTGCCGGGCGGTTCGTGTTCGCGGGGAGGGACGGGAATCAGATGTTGGGGTCGCTCGAGGTGAACTGCGCCACGATGTTGGCGAAGTTCCGCGTCACCGGGTGCGCGCCGGGGTAGCGGACGAACTCCACATGGCCGTCCATGTACAGCACGTTGCAGCCGCCGGGGATGTGGTTGAAGCCGCTGCCGTTCGGGTCCGAGGAGATCTGGTCCCACAGGATCGGCAGCTCGCTCTGCGCCTTGTTCGACGCGCCGGGGTTGTTGATGTCCGTGATCAGGAAGCGCTCGATCCCCTCGCGGAAACGGTACAGCGTCCGCTCCACGTTGCCCGCGTAGCTGTCTTGGTACGTGATGTCGTTGTCATACGCCGCCTTGTTCGTCAGCCGCTCCAGCAGCTTCGAGATCAGGATCGCCGTCAGGTTCTGGTTCGGCGTCGGGTTCATGTCGTTCGCGCTCGTCCCGGGCGCTGTCACCACCTCGTCCAGGATGGACCACCCGAAGTACATGTACGACAAATCCGTCACCGCGCACGGGTCCACGGGGTTCGCCGGGTCGTCGTTGTAGTGGTGGTCCCCCGGCTCGATCACGGCGGACGACGGGCACACCGTCACGTTCAGGTCGGACAGGTACTCCGGGTACATGCTCTGCACGTCGAAGAAGATGTCAAAGTCGTCCTTCACCCCGTCCCCGTTCGCGTCCGTCGTCACCGTGTTCGGCAGGTTGCACGTCGTCGCCGGGTCGCCCACCGGGTTCGCCGGGGTCCAGCCCGACAGGTTCCGCTTCATCGGCGGGAACAGGTCCTTCGCCTCGCCCGCGTACATTTTGAAGGAGAGGCCCATCTGCTTCAGGTTGTTCTGGCAGGAGGAGCGCCGGGCCGCCTCGCGCGCCCGCGCCAGCGCGGGCAGCAGAATCGCCGCCAGAATGCCGATGATCGCGATGACCACCAGCAGCTCAATCAGGGTGAATCCGGTGTGCTTTTTCATAAAGAAATGCTCCTGTTGCGCCCGGACGGGGCGCTGTTTGCCGTTGCGTCATCCCAGGGGGCGGGTACCCGCCGCCGGGTATTGTAGGGAATCAACCGTTAGAAGTCAAGCAATCGGCCGCCGCACAGGTCCCCGGCACCGTCCGGTCTGCGGGATACCCCTGCCCCCCGGTAGGGTAACGCCCCCCGCCGGTGTTTGTAATAAAGACAGACACAGGGAGACGCGCCATGAAGAGACTTCTCATTGCGGTTTGCGCGGTTTGCGCGGTGCTGCCGTCCGGATGCGTCCGGGAGCACACGGACATCACCCTGACGCCCCTTTCCGGACGCTACGGCTACGCCTTCGAGGGGCCGTTGGGTCTCCAGGGCACTCTCACCAAGGCGTCCCTGGAGGACGCGGAATGGGTGGTCGAGGGGAGCTTTCTATTCCCCACGGGCGGCTACACGCTCCTGGCCCCCGAAATCGTGGTGGCCGAATCCATGCCCGAGCAGGTCTTCCTCCGGTTCAACGTGCTCACCCCCGGCCCCAACACTATCGTAACCCAGGCGCTGGAGGAGAAACCGTTTTCCCACAGGCTGGCCGCGTCGAATGAGGCGGCCTTCACCGTGACGCTGACGACGATCCGGCCGCTGGTCTGATCCAAAGCGTCACGGGGCCTGTTCCACATAGGCCAGCAGCGGCCCGGGAATGGGGATGCCGGCGGCGCGCATGCGCCCCGCCTCCGCCCGGGCCGCCGCGCCGTTTTGGGCGAACAGGGCGTCGAAGAGGGCGGCGTAGTCCGCGCGTAGTTTGGGGGAGTATTCGAAAGCTTTCGTGATGGCGGTGCGGGAGGCGTCGCGGTCGCCCCGGAGCAGGTGCATGATCGCCAGCGCGCCCTGGATGTCCATGGAGTCCGCGCCGCCGTGGGCGAAGTATTCGCGGACGCTTTCCTCGACCCCCGCGAAGTCCTCCAGCAGCAGTTGCGCGTAGGCCCGCTGCTGCCACGCGTGGACGAAGCCCGGGTCGCGCCGCACCACGGCGGCGAAGCGGTCCGCCGCGCCCGCGTTGTCCCCCCGGCTCAGGGCGAGCTGCCCCTGCTGGAAGTCCTCCACCGCCGCCACCGCGTCGGCGAGAGAAACGGTTCCGGACGGGGCCGGCGGGACGCCGACGCCACGGGCCGCCAGCGTATCCGCGAGGCGGGCGAACACGGGGACGTAGTCGGCGTCGCCGTCCATGGCACGGCGCAGGGCGGGCAGCGCCGCTGCCCCGTCCCCCGCGCGGGCGGATTCGAGGCCGTATTCCGCCTGGGCGATGGGCAGGTCCGGCGCGGCCGCGGCCGCGTCTGCAAACCGTTCGCGGGCGAAGTCAGGCCGTCCGTTCTTGCGATAGCCGTAGCCGTCCCACAGGGCGCGCAGGGCCGCCAGTTCGGCGGCGGGCGGCTGGTCCGCGCGGATGGCGCGGTCGAGCCCCGCGTGGAGTTTCGCGGCGAAGGAACTGCGGCGGCGGAGCCGGTCGAGCCCCTCCCGCGCGAAGTCCTTCCTTCCCTTTTCCGCCAGGGCGGCCGCCAGGTCGCCGAAGCCCTGCATGGTGGCGTGGTCCAGTTCGGCGGCCTCACCGCCCCCGGCGCTGCCCTCGCCGAAGGGGTCCTCCGGCAGGGCGCGGTCCCCGGGCAGGGTCACGCGGAAAATCCATATCGTGCGGATGGCGGGCAGGACGGTTTGCCCGCTCTCCAGCCCCCACCGGGCGAGTGCGGGCGCGAGGTCTTCGGGCGGCGTCTCGGCGAAATACTCCCCCGCCGCCACCAGCCACACCGCGTCCGCCCC
>JAKPUV010001301.1 GCA_029554925.1 Candidatus Hydrogenedentota bacterium
GAGACGGACTGGCCCTATGTGCACCCCGGCCCCGGCGACAACTGGGCGGGCGGCAAGACCCACGCCTTCTCCGTGTTCTTCAACCTCGACAAAGCCCCCGGAGAGGGCGAGTGCGCCGTGGTGCTGGACCTCGCGGACACGCACTACTACGCGCCGCCGCGCCTGCGCGTCGAACTGAACGGCAAGGGGGTGGACCGCAAGACCGGGCCCGGGTCCGGGTCGGACGCCTTTCTGTCGGGCGCTTCGGACAAGGGAAAGGAGACGCTCATCACAGTCACTTTTCCCGCGTCCACCCTGCGGGCCGGGGAAAACACCGTGACCATCACCCCCCTGGCGGGGAGCAGCTGGGCGGTATATGACGCCCTGTGGCTGGAGGCCCCGCGCGGGGCAAAACTCGCCAAGACCACCAAGCCTTTCCTCCAGATCGGCGCGCCGACCAGCCCGCCGCTGCTCCTGGAGCGCGGGGGAAACCTGCTCCAGGTGCTGCGCGTGCCCGTGCGCCATTTTGGGGACGCCCAGGAGGCCGAGGTGAGCGTGGACGGCGGCCCGGCGACGCGGCACCCGCTGGTGAAGGGGCTCCAGACGCTGGAAGTGGCGGTGCCCGCGGCGGACCAGCCGCGGGACGTGGCGGTGGAGGTCCGCGTGGACGGCGCAACGGCGCGCGAGACGGCCACAGTGAACCCCGCCCGCCGGTGGACGGTGCACCTCATGCACCACACCCATCTGGACATCGGCTACACCCACCTCCAGAGCGAGGTCGAGCAGAAGCAGTGGGACCACATGGATCTGGCCCTCGAGCTGATCGGGAAGACGAGGGACTACCCTGAGGGCGCGCGGTTCAAGTGGCTGCCCGAGGGGCTCTGGGCCGTGGACAGCTACCTGAAACGCGCGACCCCGGAGAAGCGCGCCGCCTTCCTGGCGGCGGTCAAAGAGGGGTCCATCGGCCTGGACGCGTTCTACGGAAACCAGCTCACGGCCCTGTGCCGCCCCGAGGAACTGGTCGAGCTGACGGGGTATGCGCGCCGCCTGGCGAGGGAGACGGGCGTGCCCATTGACACGGCCATGATCTCCGACGTGCCGGGCTACACCTGGGGTCTGGTGCCGGTGCTCGCCCAGAGCGGCGTGAAGTACCTCTCCATCGGGCCGAACGCGGGACACCGCATCGGATCCACCCTGAAGGCCTGGGGCGACCGGCCCTACTACTGGGTCTCCCCCTCCGGGAAGGAGGAGGTGCTCTGCTGGATGGTGGCCAAGGCCTACTCGTGGTACCACTCCGGACCCATACGCGACGGGGAGAAGATTCTCGCCTACCTGACGGAGCTCCAGGACGCGGGCTTTCCCTACGACATGACGCATGTGCGCTACAACATCGGCGGCGACAACGGCCCGCCCGACCCCGGGCTTTCCGACATGATCCGCGACTGGAACGCCCGCTACGTTTCGCCCAAACTCGTCATCGCCACGCCGCACGAGGCGTTTTCCGCGTTTGAAAAGCGGTACGGAAAGGACGTTCCCCGTGTCACCGGCGACTTCACGCCCTACTGGGAGGACGGCGCGGCGTCGTCCGCCCGCGAGACGGCGGTGAACCGCGACGCGGCCGAGCGGATCGTGCAGGCCCAGGCGCTCTGGAGCATGCTGCGGCCCGGGGACTACCCGGCCTCGGACTTCGAGGCGGCGTGGCGCGAGGTCATCCTTTACGACGAGCACACCTGGGGCGCCCACAACAGCATCAGCGAGCCCGAGGTGGATTTCGTGAAGGGGCAGTGGGCCGTCAAGCAGGCCTTCGCCCTGGAGGCCGGCCGGCGCTCCCGCGACCTGCTCGACCGGGCCACGGCGCCCCTGCGCGCGCGGGAGGGCGAAGACGACGCCGTGATGGTGCTCAACACCTCCCCCTGGCCGCGCACCGGACTGGTCACCCTGCCGGGCGACTGGCGGGAAAAGAGCGTCGAGGTCCGCGACGCCAAGGGCACCCCGGTGTCCAGCCAGGTGCTCTCCACGGGCGAACTCGCCTTTCTGGCATCCGACGTGCCCCCCACGGGCGGGGCGAAGTATGTGCTCGCCAAGGCCGCCGCAAGCGACGCCGGCCCGGTGCAATGGACCTTCGACGCCGGAAAGAACGGTTGTCTCGCCCCTGCCGAAATCCAAGGGAACCGCCTGGACAACGGGCTGGTGTCCGTGGAGATCGACCCGGCCACGGGCGCGGTGTCCAGCCTGAAAGCCGCCCACGGTGGCGCGGAGCTGGTGGACCGGTCGAAGCACCCCGGGCTCAACGACTACCTCTATGTCGCGGGCCGCAAGCCGGACAATCCGCAGCGGAACGGCGCGCCGACCATCACCGTCAAGGAGAAGGGGCCGCTGGTGGCGTCGCTGCTGGTCACCTCCGACGCGCCGGGCTGCGCCTCCCTCACGCGCGAGGTGCGGCTGGTGGCCGGCCTCGACCACGCGGAACTGGTGGACACACTGGACAAGACGAACATCTACGAGAAGGAGGGCGTGCATCTCGCCTTCCCGTTCAACGTGCCGGACGGCGTGGTGCGCATGGACCTGCCGTTCGCCGTGGCGCGGCCCGAGGCCGACCAGATGGCCGGGGCGTGCAAGAACTACTTCACCGTGCAGCGGTGGGTGGACGTGTCCAACGACGCCCTGGGCGTCACCTGGGCCGTCGCCGACACGCCGCTGGTGCAGGTGGGCGGGATCACCAACGACCCCACGGTCTCCGGCTGGATCGAGAGGCTGGAGCCCTCCACCACCCTCGTCGCCTATGTCATGAACAACTACTGGGAGACGAACTACAAGGCGTCGCAGGACGGCCCCACGACCTTCCGCTACGCCCTGCGCCCGCACACGGG
>JAKPUV010001314.1 GCA_029554925.1 Candidatus Hydrogenedentota bacterium
CCTGCTGTCGGTGTCGCGCGAGGCGCTGATGCGGGTGCTGTGTCTGGCGTTCACCCACCGCATGACGGACGACCCGAAGTACGCGGCGCGCGCCCTGGCGGAGATGGAGACCGCCGCCGCGTTCAAAGACTGGAACCCGTCGCACTTCCTGGACACGGCGGAGATGACGGCGGCCCTGGCCATCGGCTATGACTGGCTCTACCCCCTGCTGTCGCCGGAGCAGGAAACCATGATCCGCCGCGCGATCCTCGACAAGGGCATCCACCCCTCCTTCGAGGGGAAACGCGGCTGGATCGTCGGCGACAACAACTGGAACCAGGTCTGCCACGGCGGCATGGTCTTCGGCGCGCTGGCTCTGCTGGAGCGCGAGCCGGAACTGGCGGAGAAAGTCGTCACCCGCGCGCTGGACGGCCTCCCCCACGCCATGGACGTGCTCGCCCCGGACGGCGTCTACCCCGAGGGGCCGTCGTACTGGGAGTACGGCACCACCTACAACGTCCTGCTCATCGCCGCGCTGGAGTCCGCCCTGGGTTCCGACTTCGGACTCATGAAACGCCCCGGGTTCCGCGAGACGGGCGCGTATCCCCTGCTCATGACCGGGCCCACGGGCGGTGTCTTCGGCTTCTCCGACAGCGGCCAGACGGGCGGCCTTTCCCCCGCCGTGTTCTGGTTCGCCCGCGAGAACAAAGACCCCGGCCTCGCCTGGGACAACCACCGGCGGCTCCGCGAAATGCTGGCAAAGGAGGGGGCCGGCAGGGGGAGCCGCTTCCTGCCGCTGCTGCTGCTCTGGTGGGACGGCAAACCCGCCACGGCGCCGCGCCTGCCCCTGGCGTGGAAGGGCGAGGGGATCAACCCCGTGGCCGTGTTCCGCACGTCCTGGACCGACCCCAACGCGGCCTTCCTCGCCGTGAAGGCGGGCACGCCCGCGGCGAACCACGGCCACATGGACACCGGATCCTTCATCTACGAGGCCGACGGCGTCCGCTGGGCCCTCGACCTCGGCGCGGAGAGCTACGGAAAGCTGGAGGCCCGCGGCATGGGCATCTGGGACCGGAAACAGGGCTCCGACCGGTGGCGCATTTTCCGCTACCACAACATCAGCCACAACACCCTCACGGTGGACGGCGCGGAGCAGGTGGTTGCCGCCCGCGCCGACTTCACCCGCTTTTCCGCGCGGAAGGCCCGCGCCGTCATGGACCTGTCCGCCGTCTACGGCGGCCAGCTCGCCCGCGCCGAGCGCGGCTTCACCCTCCTGCCCGACGGGCGCGTCCTCCTCCAGGACGAGATCACGGCGGGCGACGCCCCCGCCCGCGTGCGCTGGGCCATGACCACCCCCGGCGAGGTGGCCGAAACCGCGCCGGGCCGCGCCCTGCTCACCAAGGACGGGAAACAGCTCCGCGTCGAGGTGCTCTCGCGGCCCGATGCCGTGATGGAAACCTTCCCCACGAACCCGCCACCCAACGAATGGGACACCCCCAACCCCGGCACCCGGCAGATCGGCTTCCACACCGACCTCGCCCCCGGCGAGTCCGCCGTCCTCGCCGTGCTGCTGACCCCCGGGAGCGCCGCGCCCGTCCCCGCCCCCCCGCTGGAGCCCCTCGCCGAATGGCCCGGAAAGGCCGCCGGCGACAGATAGCTCCCGGATCTTGCCGGGGGCCGCGCCGCATGGTATACTTCGCGCCTCGAACCGTTTGACAAGCGAACTTTTGGAGGCCGGACCGGATGAACAGCAGTGAGCGGATGGAGACCGCGCGGGTGGTGTACGCGGCGGAGCGGATGCTGCACCGCCACTGCGTGGCGCGGTTCACCTCGGAGTCGCCGGGGGCGCGGCGCTCGCCGGCCCTGACCTTCCCGCAGGTGAACATGATCATGACGATCCGCGCGGGCGGCGGCATGACCGTCAAGCGGCTGGCGGAGGAGCTGCATGTGAAGGCGCCCGCCGTGTCCGCGATGGTGGACCGGCTGGTGGAGATGGGCGTCCTGACGCGCACGGCCAACCCGGAGGACCGCCGGGAGGTGATCGTCCGGGTTTCCGACCGGCACGAGACGTGGGTCTGCGAACTGGAACGCCGCAGGCTCCAGACCTTTCTGGAGCTGGTGGACCGCGTCGGCGACGACTGC
>JAKPUV010001322.1 GCA_029554925.1 Candidatus Hydrogenedentota bacterium
CAAGCTGTTTTACCACCTCAGCGTGAACCGGAACGGCTGGGCCCTGGTCTGCCTGCTCTTCTTCCTCATGGGCATGCAGTTCATCAGCATGGGGCTCCTCGGCGAGATCAGCATCCGCACCTACTACGAGAGCCAGAAGAAAACCATCTACACGGTCCGCGAAAAGATCGGGACGGAGTGACGGCATGCGGGTGCTGATGCTCAACTACGAGTACCCGCCCCTGGGCGGCGGCGGCGGGGTCGCCTCGGCGAACCTCGCGGAGGGCTTTGTCCGCGCCGGGCACGCGGTGGACTTCATCACGTCGCACTTCGCGGGCCTGGAGCGGGAGGAGACCCTGGAGGGCGTCCGCATGTTCCGGGAGCCCGTCGCCGGGCGAAAGGACTACCAGACCGCCTCCATCATCTCCATGCTCACCTTTCCCCAGGCCGCCGTGCGCCGCGCCCTCGCCCTGCGGCGCGGGGGGGGCTACGACATCGTCCACAGCCATTTCGCCATTCCCACGGGCCCGGCGGGCTATATCCTGTCGAAGCTCTGGCGGAAACCGCATGTGGTGTCGGTCTACGGCGGCGACATTTACGACCCGAGCAAGAAATACTCCCCCCACCGGCACCCGGTGCTCAAGCTGGCGGTGAAGACGGTGCTCAACCAGGCGTCGGCGGTGGTGGCGGAGTCTGACGACCTGCGCCTGCGGACGGTGGACATCTACCACCCCCGGCGCGCGCCCCTGTGCATCCCCCTGGGCTTCCGGCCGCCGGCCTTCACCCCCGCGCCGCGCGCGGAGATGGGGCTGGAGGAGGACGCCGTCTGCGCCGTCGCCGTGAGCCGCCTCGTCGCGCGCAAGGCGTACCCGGACCTGCTGCGGGCCTTTGCCCGCTGCACATCCCCCGCGCTGCGGCTGCTGGTGGCGGGGGACGGCCCCGAGCGCGGCGCGCTGGAGGCCCTCTGCCGCGAGCTGGGCATTGCGGACCGTGTGCGCTTCTTTGGCCAGGTGACGGAGGAGGAGAAGTACCGCCTCCTCTCCGCCGCCGACTTTTTT
>JAKPUV010001324.1 GCA_029554925.1 Candidatus Hydrogenedentota bacterium
TGGCCCCCCACCCGCTCCAGAAACAGCGTGGGGATGGGGTAGTAGGCCAGCTCGCTCGGCTTGGTCAGCAGCGCGTCGCTCGCGCGCATCAGCAGGTTCGTGGTGTAGACCGCCGCGTAGATGTCCCGGTGCAGGAAGGTGTGCAGGCCCGCCGCCTCCCCGTCCTGCACCGCCTCGGCGAAGCGCGCCGTCTCGTCCCAGTCGGTGTGGCGCACCGCAATCTCCGCCGCGCCGGGCGACGCCCGCATCACCCGCTCCTCGATCTTCGCGTGGTCGCCGAAGTTCAGGAACAGCGCCACCGACTTCTCGCGCAGGCGCGGCAGCAGGTGGCGCAGGATGGCCGCCACCAGCGGGGCCTGGGCCCCCGCGCCGCCCACCGACAGCAGCAGGCGCCGGGGCGCGCGCGCCTCCAGCCGCGCCAGCCGCGCCCCGCAGTCCGCCTCGATGTTCGACGCCAGCTCGTGGTCCACGTAGTGCCCGGCCATGCGCAGGTGCGACGCGGGCACCCCGCAGGGGATCCCGCCCCGGCGGCCCATGCCGCGCAGGGTGCGGAAGCCGAAATAGGCCGACGGCGTCTGCACCGTCTGGAACGCCCCGGGGGCCAGGTGGAAGCCCAGCGGGCAGTTGTCCGGGATGACGTTCACCACGCGGCGCAGCCCCGCCTTCACCGCGGCGTGGGCCGTGAAGGGGTGCGTGGCGAGGAAGGGCGTCTCCGGCGGGATCCCGCCGTACACGTCCGTGAAAAGCCCGCACAGCTCCATCACCGGGTAGTTCTTCTCCAGCCGCCGGTACCACTTGCCCATGAGCGGGTCCCACACGAGCCGGTTGAAGGCGCGCGACTTCTGGCTGATCCGCGACCCGAGGGAGTACCACTTGTCCATCTCGCGGATGACCTTCTCCCCCGTGGAGTCGAAGGCGAGCAGGTCGAACCAGTGCGGCGTGAGGCCCATGGAGGCCGCCGCCGACGCCAGCGCCAGACCGATCCGGTAGTGGCCGTAGCCCATGCGGATCGTGCCGACGAACACGCCGTTCTCGTAGTCCGGCGCGGGGCCGCCCGGCCGCGAGACCACGGTCTTCAGCCCCAGATGCGGGCCGATGACCGGGTTGTCCTCCACCGCCAGGGGGTAGGTCCGCCCCTCCTCATGGCCGAAACGCCGCGCGAGGCGCGCCCGCACCCGTTCCCCCTGGCGCACGCGCCGCCCGCCGATGACATTCCCAAACACCCGCACCGTTTCGCCGTCCGCCATGGGGCACCTCCTGCGATCGTCACTTCCGGCCAACCCGGCGCCCATTCTACCCGGTCGCCCCGCGCGAAACCAACGCGCCGAAACGCCGCTGGCGGCAGGGGTCCGCGCTGGACTAGAATGGGGCGGGTCTTTCAACCAAGGAGCAGATGCCATGAGCGGAGGATTCTCACGCAGGTCTTTTCTGAAGGTTTCCGCCTGGGCGGCCGGCGCCGCCATGGCGCGCGGCGCGTTCGCCGCGGACGGGGCGCCCATCCAGGGCTTCGAGGACACCGGCGGCGCCCGCGCCGACAGCGCGGTGTGGACCCCCGTGTCGGACCGCAAACTGCGCGTCGGCATCGCCGGATACGGCGTGTGCAAGTTCGGCGCCGCCTTCGGATTCCAGGACCATCCCAACGTGGAGGTGGCCGCCGTCACCGACCTCATCCCCGAGCGCCGCGACGAGCTGGCCAAGGTCTGCCGGTGCCCCGTCACCTACCCCTCCCTGGAGGAGATGGTGAAGGACCCGAAGCTGGAGGCGGTCTTCATCGCCACCGACGCGCCGAGCCACGCCCGCCACTGCATCGAGGCCATGAAACATGGCAAGCACGCCGCCACCGCCGTGCCCGCCACCTTCGGCTCCGTCGAGGAGGGCGAGGCCGTGCTCGACACCGTCAAGTCCACCGGCCTCAAATACATGATGTTCGAGACCACCGCCTACCGCGACGAGTGCCACGCCATGCGCGTCCTCCACGCGGCGGGCGCCCTGGGCGACATCCTCTACACCGAGGGCGAGTACTACCACTACATGGAGACCCCCATCGACTCCTATAAGGGCTGGCGCATCGGCCTGCCCCCCCAGTGGTACCCCACCCACTCCAACGGCTTCTACTCCTGCATCGCCGGCGGACAGTTCACCGCCGTCTCCTGCGTCGGAACGAAATGCGCCATCAAGGACTTCCAGCCCGAAAACAACCCCTACAAGAACCCCTTCGGCACCGAGATCGCCCTCTTCAAGACCAGCGACGGCGGCACCGCCCGCATGGCCGTCAGCTGGGACACCCCCGGACACCACGGCGAGATGGGGCGCGTCCGCGGCAGCAAAGGCGCCGTCAGCGGCGTGGTCTACGACGGCGTCGCCGACGTCTCCAAGGTGGACATTAAAAAGCCCGCCCTGCCCCCCGGCATGGACGGCGGCGGCCACGGCGGCTCCCACGGCAACCTCTGCAACGAGTTCGTCACCGCCATCCTCCAGGACCGCAAGCCCCTCGTCGACGCGGCCCTCGCCCTCAACATGACCGTCGCCGGCATCATCGCCCACCAGTCCGCCCTCAAAGACGGCGAGTGGATGAAAATCCCCCAATACAGCCTCTAGCCGGCGCCCTGCGGCCAATGCTATACTTCCCCCGTCGCGGCCTTCCGGCCCCGCGCTCCCCGCGCCCCGGATACCCCGCCGCCACGGCCCCGGGCGGTTAGCTCAGTTGGTTAGAGCATCTGCCTTACACGCAGAGGGTCGCAGGTTCGAGCCCTGCACCGCCCACCATTTCCTTCCACCGACGCATCGCGTCCACCGTTGCCAGGCAACGACGAAACGCAATTCGTATCAGTCGCACCACTCACGCACTGTTGGATGACAGAAAGAGCCAAATATTGCCCTCCAGCGCCGTCCGTAGGGGCAACATTAGGGGCAACATTTCGGGTAATGGAAGTGTCCACCACCGCAGGAGTTCGGTTCACCGCGTCCGCGATGTCGGCCCGACCCAGGTGCGTGTACGCGTTGGCGGTCAGTACCGGCGTGCTGTGCCGCATCGCCTTCTGCGCCAGCTGCAACGGCACTCCCGCCATGGCCAGCATCGTGCAGAAGGTGTGGCGCAGGGAGTGGACGTCCAAGACGTGTCCAAGACTGTTCCGCTTCGGAATCCCCGCGGCGCGAAGGTCCGCGTCAAAACCTTTCGTCATCTTCGCCGGCACGTCAAACAGCGGAAGGGTGTCCCACGTCGTGGCAACCTCCCGGGCCGTTCCACGACGCCCCATATCCCAGTGGTTCCGCTTCTCACGGATGTGTTCCCTCAGTTCCGACGCCACGTCGGAACGCAACGGAATTTGTGCCCCCCGCCGGGACTTCTCATTTTTTGCCGCCAACTCGAGGTACGGAGGGTCCGCATCCAGACACGCCGCCCCCATCGTTATGCTCCGCAGTTCACCCCATCGCAGCCCCGTCGTGACGGCGGTCCAATACGCGAGACGACGGGTACGTCCGAGTGACTCCAGCTGTTCGATCGTGGCGGCTTTTAGAGACGCCCGTTCCTTGCCCATTTCCTCTCCCCGCCCGCGGTTACCCCGCATCGCGTCGGCAAGCGGCCGCGTACGCGCCGCCTCCAGAAACACGGACAGTTCCTGCTCGGTGAACACCCGGCGTACATGGCGGCGGTCCGCGCGCTCATCCCGCTTCTCGGTCCCCACGAACGGGTTCACGGCCAAGTACCCTCTCCGAACACACCAGTTCCCCAGTGCCATGAAGGCGGCCACATAGCAGTTGTGCACCCGGGCCCCCATGGAGGAGTCCTTCCCGGTCTTCCGCTTCCCGCGGGCGGATTCCACGGCGAGCCAATCCTCCAGGGCGTTTCGGTTCATGTCCCGCAGGGAACGCCATCCGAATTGGGTCACACCCGCACGAATCAAGTACCGTCGGCGCTCACGCACCGTCTTGTCGGCGCAGCCGCGGGCTTCGAGGAAGGACAGGTATTCTTCCACCACCTCGGCGAACGATCGACGGTTCTCCTTTGCGGCTCGCACCTCCGATACCGAGAGGATCCCCCCACGGATCTTCTCCTGCTCAGAAACGATTTCCGTCATTCGCGCCATGGCCGCGCCCT
>JAKPUV010001325.1 GCA_029554925.1 Candidatus Hydrogenedentota bacterium
TCCCCCGTGGCGTCCACGGGCCAGCGCGGCTGGATGATCTTCCACAGTTTGTCCGCCGCGTTGCGCCGCTGGTCATAGGCCAGGTCGAAGTCCGGGTTGGGGTCCGGCTCGGAGGTCGGCTTGACAGCGCGGGCAATGAACCCCTTCGGCGCGGGATGGGTGCCCCCCTCCGTCACCTCGCCGAGGAAGGCCAGGGCGCGGAAGGCGTTGCGGGCGTCGTCCCGCAGCTTCCCGCGGCCCGTGGCCGCATAGCCGAAGCTGACCGCGCCGAGGTACAGCCCGGTGAAATGGCCGTCGTTGTCCGTGAACACTGGAACCGCCGTGCCCTTGTCGCCGGGAACGGAGAGCTCCGCCGGGTTCACATAGCCGAAGCGGGTGCGCCGGTGGTACTTTTCGATTTCCTCCTCGAAGAAGGCGGCCTTTTCGGACAGTGTCATCGGAAGCTGCCGGATGCAGGAGATGCCGGCCGCCGTGGCGATCCACGCGTCCCCCGCAGCGTCCACTGCAATGTCGCGGACAGCGTTGTCCAGCAGCCAGCGCCGCCCCTGGCGGAAGGAGAATTGTCCGTCGCGGAAATGGACGGCGCCGTTGGTGGTGCCAAACCACACGCCCTTGGGGCCTGCGGCCAGGCAGGTGAAGTCGTTGAACGGAAGCCCGTTCTCGCCGGTGAACAGGCGCCATGCGCCGTCCGGCGCGCGGCACCCGACGCCCTGCGGGGCGGCAAACCACAGGACCCCCGAGGGATCGTAGGCCACGGCGCGGACATCCACGGGCGCCCAGCGCACCGCCCCTTCCCGGGGCAGTGCCAGCCGCCAGTCCCGCCCGTCGCCCGTGTAGAGGCCTGTGTCGGCGGCCACCGCCCATTCGGCGCCCCGCCGCGCCGCGCACCGGAGGACGGCGTTTTCTCCGGCGACCTTGAGAAGTCCCGCGCGCTGTTGCGAATCCAGCGGCGCCGCGTCAGGGGGCTCGGCGTCCGGCGCGGGTGCCCACCGGTCACCGTCCCGCCGGACCGTGCCCTCCGCTGTCAGCGCCGTTACCCGGCCCGCCGCGTCCACCCACACGCGCGACACGTTGTTGGACGGCAACCCCTGCGCCGTGGTGTGGGGCTCGTGGGTCTGCTGGTCGAAAGGTGCGACCGCCAGGGGAAGGGACGCGGAGGACTCTGCGGCCAATGCGACAAGTGCGGAGAAGATCAGGGACAGGACTGGAATCAGGTGTCTGGGCATCAGTGTCTCCAAAATCATTCCGTCGCTTCATACCGCCACACGGCGGCCGACGGCGCGGCGTCCAGCACGATTTCCAGCCCCGGCGACAGAAGCGCCGAACCCGGCAGCACCGTTGCGGCCGCCGGATTCGCCGTGTTCCAGCAGCGGTACTTCTTCTCCGCGTCCAGCGCGAAGAGCGGCAGCGTTTTCGACGCTGCCTCCGCCTTTTCGCGGCGAAAGACTTGAATCGTGCCGCCGCCGGTTTCGGGGTTGTGAAACTGCCATCCGATCCAGTCGGCGGAGTCAAGGCTGTACGCCGTCAGAGGGTAGTAGTCGCCGAAGTAGTCCTTTCCGTACTCCCGCCACTGGTCCACCAGCCCCTTGATCCGGGGGAAGTCAATGGCGTCGTCGCGCTGGTCCCAGCAGGCGGTGAAATGGGGGCAGATCGTGCTGAGAATCTCATAGTCGCCGGTCTTCGAGGTGCCCGTGCCGAAGAAGGGGAACCACTCGGCGAGCGTCCAGGTGTGGCACTGGTTGCCCGTGGGCTCCATGATGTAGTCGCTCCGCAGGAGCGGAACGGCCCGGCGCAGGGTCTCCAGGTCGTTGCGCCGCCCGCCGCTGGCGCAGGAGTCAATCAGCATGTCGGGATGGCGGCGGCGCAGCTCGTCCCAGTAGGCGAAATAGCCCTCCACGTGCCGGATTTCCGTGATGCCCTGGCGGTCCGGCGCGTCGTTCTTCCGCCAGTGGTCCAGCGGGTCCATATTGAAATCCTGCCGGTACAGGTCAATCCCCTGCTCCGTGATGAGGGTGTCCACATGGTTGATGAGCCACTCGCGGACCTCCGGCTCGCCCAGCTTGAGCAGGCCGCCGTCCTTGCCGCCGTGGACCCAGTCGGGGTGGTTTTCCGTGATCCAGGTGTCCTTGTGCACGCGCTCCGGCTCGAACCACACAATGCTGCGCACACCCTTGTTTCGGGCGTGGTCCGTGATGGGCCGCAGGCC
>JAKPUV010001327.1 GCA_029554925.1 Candidatus Hydrogenedentota bacterium
GCGGCCCCTTCCGCCCCGCCCTGGCCGCCCTGGCCGCCGGGGAGATCGAGGTGCGCCCCATGATCACCGAGGCGTATGATTTGGCCGAGGGCGTCACCGCCCTCACCCGCGCCCGCGACCCGGGCGTCATGAAGGTCCTGCTGCGCATGTAGCCATGCCCCCCCGGCGGGGTTCCCGCCCCAACAAGGAGCTTTCCCATGAAAACCCCCTCCCCCCTCCCGAGGCGTGCGTTTCTGGCCGGCGCCGGCGCGGGCGTCGCGGCGTTCGCCGCCGCCCAGGAGGACGGCGCGCGAAAAATAGGCGGCGAGGTGCGGACGCCGGGCATGCCGGACGGCCCATCCGCCAAAACACCCGGGGCCGCGGCCAGCCAGCGCCTATCCCTGGCCCAGCTTCAGGCCTGGGAAAAGCTGGGCTACGGCATGTTCCTGTGCTTTGGCATGAGCACCTTCGTGCAGAACGAGCTGCCCTCCGGCGCCGACCCCGCGTCGGTGTACGCCCCGGACAAACTGGATGTGGACCAGTGGGTCTCCGTCGCCCGCGACGCGGGCATGAAGTACGCCGTGCTCACGGCGAAGCACGTCGCCGGGCACTGCCTGTGGCCGTCGGACCACACCGACTACTCCGTGAAGAACAGCGCCGACACGACGGACGTGGTGGCCAAGTTCATGGAGGCCTGCCGCGCGCGCGGCGTTCTCCCGGGAATCTACTACTGCTCGTGGGACAACCGCCACCGATTCAGCAGCCGCACCCCCTCCGACGGGGAGGGGCCCCACTACACCACCTCGCTCTACCAGGATTTCCAGACCGCCCAGATCACCGAGCTCCTCACCCGCTACGGGGCCTTCGCCGAGGTGTGGATTGACATCCCCGGCGTCCTCGGCCGCGGCTACCGCACCTTCCTCTACAACCACATCGCCTCGCTCCAGCCCGCCACGCTGGTCATGATGAACAGCGGCATCTCCACCCAGGAGACCTACGACGTCAACTACGCCTGGCCGTCCGACCTCGTCGCTATCGAGCGCCGACTGCCCGCCGAGGCCGGCTTCCAGAAACTCCGCGAGATCGAGGGGAAGACCTACTACCTCCCCGGCGAGGTCTGCGACCCCGTAGGCAAAGAGTGGTTCTGGGTCGAGGGCGACACCCCCCGCCCCGATGAAGAGCTGTCCGCCCAGTACAAGGCCTGCCGCGAACGCGGCGTGAACCTGCTCCTCTCCGTGCCCCCCGACAAACACGGCGTCATCCCGGAAGCCTCCATCCAGACCCTCGCAAGGCTCCGCCAAAACGCGGGCATCTGAGGCGCGTCAGGGGGACGGCTTCGCCGGCGGAACCACCGTGATCACCGTGATTTCGGGACGGCACAGGAAACGCACCTGCGGCGCGGGCGGCGGCTCCAGCCCCAGCCCCGAGGAGGTGTAAACGGGCATCGCGCCCGCGCGCCCC
>JAKPUV010000004.1 GCA_029554925.1 Candidatus Hydrogenedentota bacterium
TGTCGCCCCTGACCGTGCAGGTGCTGCGCAACATGACCCAGCCGGTGCAGGTAATCTGCTTCTTCCTCGACGTGGACGACGAGCTGGTGGTCATCGCGCGCGACAAGACGCTTCGTTTTCTGGAGCAGTGCAGGAAGCACACGGACCAGATCAAGGTGGAGGTGCTCGACCCGACGGTGGAGCGCGGGCGGGTGGAGGAACTGAAGATCACCCACGCGTCCACGCAGGGCACCGTGGTGGTGCGCGCGGGCGACCGCCAGCGCGTGATCACCCTCTCGGGGGGCAGCCCGCGCCTTGAGGAGCGCGAGTTCACCAACGCCCTCATCAACGTCCTGCGCGACACCGAGCCGAAGGTCTCCTTCCTCGGCGGGCATCAGGAGCGCGACCCGGCGGGCCAGGACGAGCGCGGCCTTTCCGGGCTGGTGCAGCTGCTCACGGGCGAGTCCTTCGCCCTGGACCGCCTGAACATCAAGCTTGCCCAGCCGGAGGTCCCCAAGGATGTGGACGTGCTGGTCATCGCCAACCCGCAGACGGACCTGCACCCCCTCGAGATCGAGGCGCTGAACGCCTTCGTGGACGCCGGCGGCCGCCTGCTGGTGCTGATGGACCCCTGGCGCGCCGCCCCGCAGGGGGCCGAGGCCGGCGAGCAGCTGCGCCCCTGGCTGGCGCGCCGTTTCGGGATCGCCGTCGGCGCCGACCTGGTCGTCACCGACGCCTCCTCCAACAAATGGCAGGCTGAGCTGTCCTATGACGGCAAGCCCTTCGAGGGGGTGGACGCGGGGTTCATGGAATACCAGGGCTGCTACCACAAGGACCACCCGGTCACCAAGGGGTTCGACCAGACCATGCTGCTCCAGGCCCTGCGCAGCGTGCGGCTGGCGGACAAGCCGCCCGCGGGTGTGGCCGGCGTGGAACTGCTGCGGACCACCCCCGACTTCTGGGCCGAGACCGACACGGCGAAGCTGCTGGAGACGGGCCAGGCCAAGCCGGACGAGGCCGACGCGAAGGGGCCCATCCCCGTGGCGGCGGCGGTGACGGTGAAGGTGGACAAGGAAAAGAGCCCGAAGGGCAGGGGGGACGCCCGGGTGGTCGTGGTGGGCGACGCGGACTTCGCCACCAACGCGCAGATCACCGTGCCCGGCCACTTGAACTTCCTGATGAACACGCTCGCGTGGATGAACGAGAGCGAGGAGCTGATCGCCATCCGCCCGACGGGGGCCGAGGCCGCGCCCCTCATCCTGTCCGACATGCAGCGCCGCGCCGCGGCCTGGGTCGCCGTCATGTGCCTGGTGCAGGCGGTGGCGGCGGCGGGACTGCTGGCGCGGGTCCTGCGGGGGAGGCACCAATGAAGTTCCGGTCCACGCTCCTGCTCCTGCTCGCGCTCGCCCTGCTCAGCGGCGCCTACTGGGGCATGCGGCGGCACGGGCGCCGGCAGGTGGAGGAGGCCGCCGTGGCTGCCCGCCTCTTCCCCTTCGCGGGGAAGGACGTCCGCCGCCTCACCGTGGCCCAGGTCAGCCGGCCCGCCGTCACCGGCGAGCGCGGCCCCGACGGAAAATGGCGCATCACCGCGCCCAACGACACCATCCCCCCGCTGCAGCCCCTGTGGGACCGCGTGGCGGACAGCCTCTCCACCCTGCGCAACCAGCGCACTGTGGCGGAGACGGTGGCGGACCCCGCGCAGTACGGGCTGGACGTGCCCGCGCTCACCGTCACCGTGGAGGCGGGGGACGCGCCGCCCGCGACCCTGGTCTTTGGCGACGTCGAGCCCACCCAGCGCCACCGGTACGCGCGACTGAACGACGGCCCGCTCTTTCTCGCGGCGACCGAGGAGTTCTTCGAGGTGAACCGCTCCCTGGAGGAGCTCCGCCACCGTTTCCTGGTCGAGGACCGCGAGGCGGACATTCTGGAGTTCCGGTTCGCCTGGATCTGGACCGGCAGCGACGCCGCCCCGCCGGAGGAGCAGCCCGCCGTCGGCGAGGAGTCCACCGAGGTGGTCGTGCGCCGCGCCGACGCCGCGTCGGAGTGGCGCCTCATCGCCCCGTTGGAGGCTGCGGCCGACCAGGAGAAGGTGGCCGAGGCCGTGAACGAGGTGCAGTTTGCCGTGGGGCGCGATTTCGTGGACGCGCCCGAGAACCTCTCCGACTACGGCCTCAGCCCGGCGGCCGCGCGCATCACCGTCATGGACGCCAGGAACGGGCGCGCGCGGAACATCCTCCTCGGCGAGGTGGACGGCGAGAAGGGCGGCGTCTGGGCGCAGGTGTCCGGCCAGAAGGCCGTCTTCCTGATGGATGCCCAGATCATGATGCTCCTGCCGCGCAAGCCCGACGGCTGGCGCGAGACGCGCCTGATCACCCGCCGCCTGAGCGAGCTCAAGAAGGTCGAGTACCGGCGGGGGGAAGAGACGCTTGTGCTTGAGCGCGGCGCGGACGGGGCCTGGAGCCTGGTGTCCCCCGCCCTGCCCGAGGTCAACCAGTTCGCCGTGTCCGGATTCCTCGCCGTGCTCAAGGAGAGCCGTGGCGAGCCGCTCGACGCCGCCCCCGAGACCCTGCCCGGCGGCGGTGCCCCGCAGGTCGCCATCACCCTGTCCCACGACGACGGCGCGTCCGCCACCCTTTCGCTGTGGCCCGGCGCCGGCGAGGCGTCCCTGTGGTACGCCACCCAGGACAGCGGCGGGGTGGTCGCCCTGCGCGGCGTGGCGGCGGACGCGCTGCTGCTGACGGCGGACACCTTCCGCTCCAAGGAACTCCTCCGGGTGAGTCGGCCGGATGTCGAGGGGCTTGAGTTCCAGTTTGAAAATCTCGGCGTGGTGCTCGAGAAGCGCCACGGCCAGTGGGTGGTCACGCGGCCCGAGACCCTCCGCCTGAAGAACCAGTCCGATGCCGAGGCCCTGCTCGCTGCGGTGAGCCCCCTGCGCATCACCGGCCTCGCGGCACCGGAGGCGCCGCCCGACCTGTCCGTCTACGGACTGGACAAACCCGTCTTCACCCTCTATGTCCGCATGGCCCCCGTGGCGCCTCCCGCCGCGGGCGAACGCATTGGTCCCCTGCGGATTGGCGGCGTCTCGCCGGAAAATTCCCGGGAGCGTTTTGCGACCCTGGAAGGCAAGGCGGGGGTGTTCCGGGTGAGTCAGGATGCGGTGGACGCCCTGCGCGATGCGGTGCAGGGGTTGGAGGAAGTGTCGTCATCCTAAGCGGTTACGGTGCGCGCCTGCGGTTTTTCCCCGGCGCGGGAGGAAATCACTTTACACAAAACTGCGAAATCTGACGCACCGCCCGGCAGGGCGGAAAAACCTAAATTCAAGCATCATTTGGAATTGCAGGCAACTTCTCTATTGACACTTTGCCCCGGCTATGATATAAAAACGGGGTAGACAACGGGAAAAATGTGCCATGACAGGTCGGTCGGCATGCGAAAGGATGCCAGCGGACGTGTCCGGAACGCGTGTTTCGGGCGCGTGCGCGCCGCCGTGCCGCCGGAGTTGCCGGCGGCGGCGGGGGACCGTTTGGTGTAACGAAGAGTTGGCGGATCCCGGCGCGCACCGCAGGTGCGGCGGCGCGGGGGAACGTCTTTCTGGGAGAGTGGCGTGGTGAACACACGACTTCGCGCGACAATGAGAGTGGCCCTGTGGGGCCTGGTGCTGACGGGACTGGCGGGTGCCCTCGCGGCCCGCGTGCCCGGGGCGCTGTCCTCGGAAAGCCGGGGCGACGCGGCGGTGCGCGTGGCCTTTGCGGGGGGCGACGCCGCCCTCGCCGGGCTGGTGTCGTCGTCGCTCGCGCAGGGGCAGATCGACTGCCTCTCCGGCTACCAGGTGAGCGTGGAGTTGAGCGTGTCGCCCAACCCAGTGGAGCCGAGGGCCAGCTTCCAGCTGCTGGCGCGCGCGTTCCTCCTTCCCAGCCGCACGCCCGTGCGCATCGAGCGCGCCCGCTACTGGTATGTCAAGGCGGACGTGGACGCCTATCGCACTTGGTTTGCGGACCGCACCAAGCCCAAGCCCAATCCCAACCGCAACGCCGTTAACCAGACCCCCGCGGGCGTGGTCGCCGACCTGCCCACTGTGACCGCCAGCATCGCCGAGGGCGGCGACTACGATGTGATCGTCGAGGCCGTCATCGTCATGCCGGACAGCACCCAGCAGATCTGCCTCGTGGA
>JAKPUV010000069.1 GCA_029554925.1 Candidatus Hydrogenedentota bacterium
GCCGTGGGGCCGGGCCGCGGCTCCGGCGCGGGCAGCATCGTCGCCTACGCCCTGCGCATCACCAACCTCGACCCCGTCCGCTACAACCTGCTGTTCGAGCGCTTCCTCAACCCCGAGCGGGTGAGCATGCCGGACTTCGACATCGACTTCTGCTTCGTCCGGCGTCCGGACATGATTGACTACGCGAAGCGGACCTACGGCGAGGACAATGTCAGCCAGATCGCCACCTTTGGACGCATGCTGATGAAGGATGTCGTGCGCAACGTGGGCCGCGTGCTGGGCATGCCGCTCAACGACGTGGACCGCCTCGCCCGCATGCTCCCCGCCGACCCGAAGGCCAACCTGGACAAGGCCTACGAGGGCGACGCCGAAATCCGGCGCGTGGTGGACGAGGACCGGCAGGTGGGCCGCCTGTGGGGCCTGGCCAAACGCCTCGAGGGGACGATCAAGTCCATCGGCACCCACGCCGCCGGCGTGGTCATCTGCGACCACGCGCTCACGGACCACGTGGCCCTCTACAAGGACAACAGCACCGAGACCGTGTCCACCCAGATGGACATGTCCTGCGTGGAGAAGATCGGCCTGCTGAAGATGGACTTCCTCGGCCTGCGCACCCTCACCATGATCCACGACGCCGTGGACATGGTCCGGCGGAACCGCGGGATCACCGTGGACATGGACAACCTCCCGCTGGACGACGAGAAGACCTACGCCCTCCTGCGCTCCGGGCAGACGATGGGCATCTTCCAGCTGGAAAGCCCGGGCATGCGCGACCTCGCCAAGAACATCGGCCTCCAGTCCCTGGAGGAGATGAGCGCCCTCGTCGCCCTCTACCGCCCCGGCCCCATGTCCCTCATCCCCACCTACATCGCGAACAAGTTCGACCCGTCCAAGATCCAGTACGAGCATCCCGTGCTGGAGCCGGTGCTCCGCGAGACCTACGGGATCCCCGTCTACCAGGAGCAGGTCATGCAGATGACCCAGGCCTGCGCCGGGTTCACCCTGGGCGCCGCGGACATCGTGCGGCGCGCCATGAGCAAGAAGAAGCAGGAGGAGCTGGACAAGCAGAAGGAGGGCTTCGTGAGGGGCTGCGTGGCCAACGGGATCGCGAAGCCCCTCGCCGAAACCCTCTGGGCCAAGATCGAGACGTTCAGCGGCTACGGCTTTAACAAGTCCCACAGCGCGGCCTACGCCCTCGTGGCCTACCAGACGGCCTACCTCAAGGCCAACTTCCCCCTGGAGTTCATGAGCGCCCTGCTCACCAGTGAAACGGGCAACCTGGAGAAGACGGCGGTCTACATCGAGGAATGCCGCCGCATGGGCATCGAGGTGCTGCCCCCGGACATCAACCGGAGCGGGCAGGGGTTCACCGTGGACGGCGGGTCCATCCGCTTCGGCCTGGGCTCCGTGCGCAATGTGGGCGAGAAGCCCTGCGAGGAGATTGTGAAGGAGCGCGCAAAGGACGGCCCCTTCAAGAACATCTACGACTTCTGCAAGCGCCTGCCGACGCAGGTGGTCAACATGCGCGTGCTGGAGAGCCTGAACAAGGCGGGGGCCTTCCTGGGCACCGGGTGGAACCGCCGCCAGGTGGAGGCCGTGCTGGAGAAGGCCGTGGCGGAGAGCCAGCTCTTCCAACGGGACCAGCGGGCGGGGCAGACCTCCCTTTTCGACATGGGCGGCGTGGCGGAGGACCTGTCCGACATGTACGAGCGGCCGGAGCTGCCCGAGTGGCAGGACCACCAGCTCTGGGAGGCGGAGAAGGAGGTGCTCGGCCTCTACATCACCTCGCACCCCCTGTGGCTGCACCGGGACACCATCGAGCACTACGCCACCCCGCCGGCCGTGATGGCCCGCGATCCCCGCGAGGGGGAGGAGCGCGTGCTGGCGGGCGTCATCACCAACGTCCGGCGCATCTCGACGAAGAAGGGCGACCCCATGGCCTTTGTCACCCTGGAGACCCTGCGGGGCTCCTGCGAGCTGACGGCCTTCTCGGAGATCTACCGGCAGAAGGCGCACCTGATGGAGGCCGACATGGTGGTCATCGCCCGCGCGAAGGCCAACTTCCGCAACGAGCGCCTTTCGTACCTGGTCGAGGACATCATGCTCATTGACGACGCGGAGCGGAGCCTGACCCGGGCCCTCCACGTGCGCCTGGAGATCGCCCACCAGGATCCGGCGACCCTGCGCCGGGTGGCCGAGGCCCTGGCCGCGCATCCCGGCCCCTGCGACGTGTACCTGCACTGCCGCGTGGCGAACGACGACGAGGTGGTGGTCCACGCCCCCGAGTCCTGCCGCGTGGCCGGTGTCCGCGCCCTCCGCCCCCTGCTGGAAACCCTGCTCGGCGAGGGCGCCGCCTTCTTCTCCGGCGGCATGGGGCTTCCGTCCCACCGCCGCCCCGACCCCGCGCCCGACGTCCCCCGCTGGAAGCAGCGGCAGGGCGCGGCGCGAAACTGAACCCACCCAACCACGGAGTCCGCGAGAGATGCGAAGCCTGCGCAAGAAGAGCCTGTTTGCCGCCGCGGCGGCGGCCATGATGCTGACAACGGCCTGCGAGACGGTCCCCTTCTCCGGCCGCAACCAGTTCCTCCTGGTCAGCGACGGGGAGATGAACACCCTCGGCGCGCAGCAGTACCAGGAGGTCAAGCAGTCCGAGCCGCTCTGCGCCGACGCCGCCGTCACCGGGCGGGTGTCGAACATCGGCGCGCGCGTCGCCCGCGCCGCCGACCAGTACCTCGCCTCGCAGGGCCGCGCCTCGGGCTTCCAGTGGGAGTTCATCGTCATCGAGGCGGACGACACGGTGAACGCGTGGTGCATGCCGGGCGGCAAGGTGGCCGTCTACACGGGCATCCTGCCCGTGGCCCAGGACGACAACGGCCTGGCCGTCATCATGGCCCACGAGATCGCCCACGCCGTCGCGCGCCACGGCGCGGAGCGCATGAGCCAGGCCCTGGTCATCGAGATGGGCGGCGCGGCGCTCTCGGCCGCCCTCGCGGCGAAGCCCGAGCGCACGCGCGACCTCTTCCTCCAGTCCGCCGGGCTGGCGACCAATGTGGGCGTCGTGCTGCCCTTCAGCCGCAACATGGAGTACGAGGCCGACCGCATCGGCCTCATCCTCATGGCCATGGCGGGCTACGACCCCCGCGCCGCCGTGCCCCTCTGGGAGCGCATGAACGCCTCGGGCGGCCCGCGCCCGCCGGAGTTCCTCTCCACGCACCCGGCCCCGGCGAACCGCATCGCCGCCATCCAGCAGATGATCCCCGAGGCCATGCAGTATTACCGCCAGCCCTGAGCGGAGGACTTCCCATGCCCGCGCGTCTTCTGGCCCTCGCCGCTGCGCTGTGCCCCCTGGCGTTTGCAGGGGCGGAGACGCCCCCGCCGGTGGTCTACACCCTGGAGGAGGCGGTGCGCCTCCCCGCGTCGGGAAACATCTTCCTCACCGGAGCCGATGTCCGGATCCCCGTGCCCGCCGCCGTGGCGGGCGCCGCCGGCGCCGTCCTGCTGGATGACGCGGGCCGCGAAGTCGCTTCCGGAACCGTGGCGGACGGCGTGCTGACGCCTGAACCGGCCCCTTGGGTCGGCTGGTACCAGGTCGTCTTCCGTGACGCCGACGGGCAGCCCCTCGGCTGGACCACCGCCGCCGTGCTGGCGCCCCTGCCGGCACCGTTGCCGGAGGATTCCCCCGTGGCGCTGGATGTCGCCCTGTCATGGGTGGCCCCGGACTCGCCGGAGGCGTGGCGGGCCATGACACACATCGCCGCCCTCGCGGGCGTGCGCTGGGTGCGCGACCGTCTGCGCTGGCGCGAGGTGGAGCCGGAGGAGGGCCGCCCCGCGGAGTCCACGCGCTACGACGCGGCCGCCGACCTCCAGAGCGGGGCGGGGCTGAAACTGCTCCAGGTTTTCCACGACATGCCCCCGCGCGTC
>JAKPUV010000075.1 GCA_029554925.1 Candidatus Hydrogenedentota bacterium
ACCGGGCTCACTCCGCGGCGCTTGGCCCTGCCGAGGTGGGTGTCCTTGCCGGCCTTGATGGCCGCGGTGTCGCCGGCCACCTCGCGCATGATGTGAACCATGCGCTCCTTGTTCGCCAGTTCCGGCGCGAGGGCCGAGGCCACCTCCTTGCGCAGGGACTTCTCGACGTTCTCAAGGGTGCGGGCGAGATCCTCCGCCGCCTCCTTGGGCTCGATCTTGAGCAGGCCCGCAATCTGCCGGGACGACTTCCCGCAGAGCACGTGCAGCAGGAGGCCCTTGCGCTCCTGCATGGAGAAGGGGCCGAGCTCCTCGTTCAGCGGGTCCATCAGCTCGGTCTGCAGCCAGTTCAGGTCCACCGCCACGGACGAAAGGTCGCGGTCGCGCGGGGCGAAACGGTCCGCGCCGCGGTGCGCCAGCACCTTGTCCATCTCCCCCTGCGCCAGGGCGCACAGCCAGTGGCCGAGCTTCCCGGCGTCGGTGATGGAGACCAGGCGGTCAAAGGCCATCCGGAACGTGGACACCGTCACCTTGTCGGCCGCGGCCACGTTGCCGGACTGCGCGAGCGCCACCGCGTACACCACGGGCTGGTACCGTTCGATGATGTGGCGGAATGCGTCGGGCTGTCCCTGGAAGATGCGCCGGATGGCGGCCCGGTCGTTGTTGACAGGTCTGAAAGCCACTGCGACACCCTCGCGCGTTGCGCGGCCGTGGGGCGTGTGGCGGCCCCGCCAGCCCCTCTTGTTCTCTCACGCTCTCTCGCCTGGCCGCCGGAACACCCGGGGTTCCGGCGCGCCGGTGCGTCCGCGCACCGGCACCATTATGCGCATGCGCGGAAATGGGTTCAAGTCCCGCGTGCGGGGGGGCGCAAATCCGGCGGCTCAGGCGCCGCGGCCCTCCGGGCCTAGAGGTGCGCGTGCCCCTCGGCTTCGGGCTGGTAGACAATGTCCACCACCACGGCCCGGTGCTCGGCGCCGTCCCTCTCGTAAACAACGGTCTCGCCCACGCGGGACCCCAGCAGGGAGGTCCCCAGCGGGCTGAGCACCGAAATGTGGTCGGGGGCGTCGGAGAGGAACCCGGGGTAGACCAGCGTGCACAGGCGCTCGCGGTCCGTCTCGGTGTCAAGCAGGATCAGGCTGGAGTTCATGGTGACCACGTCCTCGGGTACCGGCTCCCCGTGCAGGATGGTCGCGTGGTTTAACTCCTCATGAAGGCGGCGCACCGAGCTCCAGGAATCCTCGTCGACCCCTCCGGTAAGCAGCTCGATGCGCTTGTGAAGCGTCTCGCAGTCGCGTTCGGTGACCACAATCTGCCGTGTGCCCATTGCGCTCCCTTTCAGTGGCTTCCCAATTGCCGCGCACGGCGCGCCACACGCCGTCCACAGCATAGTACCCTTTTCCGTCTCCAATGTAAACCCCGATCTTTGAACGCCGCATTCCTCGGAAAGGGGGACAGCCCGGCGCGCGGCGCCCGGAAGGTCAGAACCCGTGGCGCCGCAGCGTGTTGTCCACTCCGGAAAGGTAGGAGGCGCCGAACAGCCGCACATGCACCAGCAGGGGGTAGAGGGTGTAGATGTCCCGCCGCAGTTCGAAGAAACCCGGCCGGACCGGGCGCAGCGCGCCATAGGCCCCGAAGAAGGCCTCGCCGAAGGTGTGAAAGAGCGTGATGAAGGCGAGCTCGACCTCCGGGTGGCCAAAGTAGACGGCGGGGTCCAGAAACCCGGTGACCCGCCCGCCGACGGCGAGCACGTTGGTCGTCCACACGTCCCCGTGCAGCAGCGACGGGTGTTCCGGCTCCTCAAGCCACCCGTCGAGGCGGCCGCAAAACGCCGCCAGGCGGCGGTGCATGCCGCGCGGAAGCGCGCCCTCCTCCAGCGCCCGGTCCGCCATGGGAAGCAGCCGCCGGTCCCGGTAGAAGTCCACCCAGGAGGCGCAGGGCGCGTTGGGCTGCGGGAGCCCGCCGATGAGGGTGTCCCAGGGCAGCCCGTGCGCCGCGCCGCGGACGGCGTGGAGCGCGGCGAGCAGTTCGGCGGCGTGGGCCTCCGCCGCGGGGGAGAAGCGGCTCCCGCCGGGCAGCAGGGTCATGGCCAGCAGGCGCGGCGAGGCGTGCAGCACCTCGGGCACGGGGATCGTCCCCGTTTCCGCGAGGAAGGAAAGCATGCGCCCCTCGATGTCCAGCCGGGGCTCGGCGCGGCCGTCCACCTTCACCACAATGTCGCGCCCGTCCGAGAGGCGCGCGCGGTACACCTCGCCGACGCAGCCCCCGGCCAGGGGCGCGAAGGAGGCCACGGCCGTCCCCAGCGCCTCCTCCACCCGGCGCGTCCAGCCGCTCACCCCCCGCCCTCCCCGGGGGCCTCAAGGTGGGCGAGCACGCCCTCCACCCCCTCCTCGATCAAATCGAGCATCCGCTCGAAACCCTCCGGGCCGCCGTAGTAGGGGTCGGGCACGCCGCCCTTCGGGCGGGACGCGGTGAAGTCGGTGAAGAGGCGCACCCGCCCGCGCAGCGCGGGGGGGCAGTCCTCCAGCAGGTCCGCCACGTTGTTCTCGTCCATGCCGATGACGAGGTCGAAGCGCTCGAAGTCCTCGGGGGACACGGCCCGCGCGCGGAGCCCGGAGATGTCCACCCCCCGCCGGCGCGCCGCCGCCTGGGCCCGGGGGTCCGGGGCGGCCCCGGCGTGCCAGTTGCTCGTGCCCGCCGAGTCGGCGCCGAAGCGGCGCTCCAGCCCGCGCCGCGCGAGGAGCGCGCGGAACATCCCCTCGGCGGAGGGGCTGCGGCAGATGTTTCCCAGACAGACAAACAGCGCCTTTTTCACGGGGTGTGCCTTTCCTGGTGGGGGCGCGCCGCCGGGCGGCGGCGCGGACGGCGGATCAGGCCTGGCCGTCCGTCTCCGGCGCGTCGGAGCGGCCGGCGGCGTCCACAAGCTCCTTGATGGCCTTGCCGGGCTTGAAGGTCACCACGCGCTTGCGCGAAATGGAGACCGAGGCGCCGGTGCGCGGGTTGCGGCCGGAGCGCGCGTTGCGGCTCTTGGTCTCGAAAACCCCGAAATTGCGCACCTCCAGGCGGTCCCCCCGCGCCAGGGTGTCCACCACGGTGTCGAGCATGGCCTGCACCACGACCGCGACCTCCCCCTGCGTGAAGCCCAGCTTGTCGGCGATTTCGATGACGAGTTCCCGCTTGGTCAACCCTGGATTCCTTCACGTTCGGCGCGGAAGCGCCCGGGGGTCACTGCATGCCCAGCGCGCTCTTGTACATGGACCCGATGCCGCCGATGTCGAAGTACATGACCACGGCGATCACGGCGATGACCGCCACGGCGATCAGGAGGTTCTTGGTGCCGGGGGCCATGCCGCCGCCCCCGCCGCCGCCCTTGCCGCCGGCCAGCATGTCCGCCGTGACGAGGAAGACCTTCTCGCCGCGCTCGGCGCGGCCCTTCTTGTCCTCGATGACGCCCAGGGTCTCGTTGATGGAGATGAAGGCGCGGTGCCACTCCGTCTGCAGCTTCTTCAGGGCGACCTCGGACTGCGAGTAGATCGCCTCCAGGCTCGTGGCGCCGCTGATGATGTTCATCGTGTTGCCGTCGAGCGTGTAGTCGTCCATCAGCGTCTGCTGGAGCACCTTGTGCTCGCGCGCCAGCTTGCTCTTGATCTTCAGGAACTGGTTCTCGAGCTGCGCCTTGTTCACCCCCGAGTTGGGGTAGCTGCTCAGCACCTGGTTGAACAGGAGCCAGTCGTTCATGAACTCGCGGCACAGTTCCACGCGCCGTTCCAACTGCTCGACGATTTTCTGCTGCTTCTTGTTCAGACCCATGATGGCGGGTTACTCCTATGGAGAAAAAATGCGGCAAAGACCGGCGTTTACTCTATCACACGACGGGGAGGATGTCAAACCGCGCCGGGGATAAGTTCCCACGGAGGGCGGTGTTATGCAGACGGCGCCGGGGTCGCCGCCCGCCCCTCAGTGAAACCAGTTGCGCATCCGCCGGAACAGCCCCTCGTTCCCAAAAGTGAGCTTCTGGCCGCCCGCCTGGTAGTACGTGCGCGGCGGCGGCGCCGTCACCTCGAGAAGCAGCACCGTGATGTTGTCGAGCCCCCCCGCCTCCAGCGCCTCGTTCACCAGCCCCTCCACCGCGCCCTCCAGGTCCGCCGCCCCGGTCGCCGTGGAAAGCATCAGGCCGTCCTGCACCATGTTGCTCAGCCCGTCCGAGCACACCAGCAGCCGGTCGCCCGGCTGGAGCTCCAGGGCGAAAAGGTCCACGTCCACCGCGTCCTTGATCCCGACGGCGCGCGTGATGAGGTTTTTCAGCGAGTGGTTCTTGGCCTCGTCCTCGTTCAGCAGGCCGTTGCGCATCTGCTCGGCCACCAGCGAGTGGTCGTCCGTGAGCTGGCGCACGCCGAGCTCCTGCCGCAGCAGGTACACCCGGCTGTCCCCCACCTGGGCGATGTACGCCCAGTTGCCCATGACCGCCACGGCGGACATGGTGGTGCCCATGCCGGCGTAGGCGGGGTTGTCCTCCGACTCCTCAAAGACCGTCATGTTGGCCAGCTCGATGGCCGCGCGCAGGGCCTGCGGCGTGCCGCCGTGGAAGCCGGGGTCGTAGTAGCCCTCGGCCAGGCACTGCAGGGCGAGGCGGCTGGCGTGCTCGCCCGCGCTGGCCCCGCCCATCCCGTCGGCGACGGCGAAAAGGATGCCCCGCCGCTCCATGTCCTCCTGCTCCCCGGGCGCAAGCACCATGCAGGAGTCCTCGTTGTTCTTGCGCTTGCGCCCCACGTCGCTGCGCAGAATCACGCGGACATACTCGCCCCCCCACTGAAAGGAACAGTTCAATCCGTCTTCAGGGCCGATGAACATCGTCCTGCCCGCTTCAGACATCAAGACGTCCCCCGGATGCGGGGAGCGGCAACCCGCCCCCCCGTGTTGGGGCCTTTCCCTGGACCGCCGTTCGGACCGCGCCGCCACCGGCGCGGTTCGGGCACTCAGGCCGTCCGACCGTTATTCTACCACCGGCCGCCGCCCGCAATGCGACCGCCGGACCGGGTCCAGCATGACACAGCCGCGGGGGGCGGCGCAACGGCGCGCCGGAACCGGTCCGGCGCGCCGGCAAATCCGCCTGGAATCAGTTGCTCTGGCGTCCGCCCGTGCCCACGGTGGACTTGGGGGCCGCCGCCTTCGCGGAGGCCTTGGGGCGCAGGCTGCGGCTGGTCGCCCCGGCGCGCCACATCTCCGAGTTCTTGATCGCGTCCAGTTCCTTCTGCAGCCCGGCCTGGTAGTCCTTCTTGCCCGTGCTGCGGAGCACGCGCGCGCACTCCTCGCCGCTCTTCACCCGTTTGTACAGCTCCTTGAACACCGGCAGGGTGGCCTTCTTGAACTTCGGCTTCCAGTCCAGCGCGCCGCGCTGCGCCGTCGCCGAGCAGTTCTGGTACATCCAGTCCATCCCGTTCTCGTCCACCAGGCGGATCAGGCTCTGCGTCAGCTCCTCGACCGTCTCGTTGAACGCCTCGCTGGGCGTGTGGCCGTGGGCGCGCAGCACCTCGTACTGCGCCTCCATGATCCCCGCCAGCGCGCCCATCAGCACGCCGCGCTCGCCCGTCAGGTCGCTGAACACCTCATGCTCGAAGGAGGTCGGGAACAGGTAGCCCGAGCCGATCGCGATGCCGAGGGCAATGGCGCGCTCGGTCCCGCGGCCCGTGTAGTCCTGCCCCACCGCGAAGCTGGAGTTGATGCCCGCCCCGCTCAGGAAGTTGCGGCGCACGTTGAGGCCGGAGCCCTTCGGCGCCACCAGCAGCACGTCCACGAAGTCCGGCGGGATGACCTTGGTCTGGTCCTTGTACGTGATGGAGAACCCGTGGGAGAAGTACAGCGCGTCGCCCGGCTTCAGGTGCTTCTTCACCTCCGGCCAGATCGCCTTCTGCGCCGCGTCGGACACCAGCATCTGGATGACCGTCGCCTTCTCGCACGCCTCGGCGATGGGGAACAGGTTCACGCCCGGCTTCCAGCCGTCCTTCACCGCCCGGTCCCAGTCCCGCTTGAATTCGGGGGCCTGGCCCACGATCACGTTGAAGCCGTTGTCCCGCATGTTGAGGCCCTGCGCCGGACCCTGCACGCCGTAGCCGATCACCGCGACGACCTCGTTCTTGAGGACCTTGCGGGCCTTGGCCATCGGGAACTCCTTGCGCGTGATCACCTCTTCCTGCACGCCGCCAAAATCCATCTTCATCCTGCAATCCTCCGTTTCGGTTGGTGGAGACATGGGCCTGCCGGATCCGCGGCGGCCGCCCGCCCGCGGAGACTTCGCGGGCCGGCCGGGGCCGGGGCTGGTCGAAAAGACATCTCAACCGGACACGTCATGTCCAAAAATCAGCGTGTATTCTACTGGCATTTTGCGCAGTATGCAAATCGCACCCCGGAAAAACGGCCGTCAGGGAAGATGGGGCCGGGGGTTCGTCGGCGTGCCGTTCCGCCGCACCTCGTAGTGAAGATGGGTGCAGCTGGCGTTTCCGCTGCGGCCCGCCTCCCCCAGAATCTCCCCCCGCCGCACCTCCTGCCCGGGGGTCGCATACTGCTTGCGCAGATGCGCGTACGCCGTGGAATACCCGTCCCCGTGCTCCACCACAATGATCTTCCCGTAGGCGCCCTGCGTCCGCACCTCCGTCACCACCCCGTCCGCCGTCGCCCGCACCGGCGTCCCGTCGGCGCATTTGATGTCGATCCCCTTGTGGCGCCGGCTCCGGCCCCGCCGCACGCCGTACTCCGACACCACCTCCCGGTCGGCAGCGTCCACCGGCCAGATGCTGGGCCGGGTGGTGGGGGCGTGCCGTTCAACCTCGGAGGGTTCGGGGCCGTGGCCGGACCAGGGGGCCCGAAGGTGGGCGCACCCCTGGCCAAAGGCCAGCGTCAGGGCGATCAGCCCGGCGGCGCAGAGCGCGCGCATGTGTCCGGTTCGCGGCAGGGTCACTGGGGATCCGGTTCCTCTGTTGAATCAGGGCGAACCCGGAAGTTACCACAGGTTCCCGGTCCCCGTCAACCGGAAATTTCCGACTGTTAGGGGGTTAACCGTACGCCCGCACCCCCGGTCACGCGAACCGGTCGGTCACCACCACCTCGTCCAGCGGAAGCTGGCCGCCCCGGGGACGCGCGGGTTCGACCGCCTTCCCCACGGACACCATCAGCGCGATGACGTGGTCCTCCGGCAGGTTGACCAGTTTCCCCACGGCGTCGAAGTCGAAGCCGACCATGGGGCACGAGTCATAGCCCATCGCCTTGGCGGCCAGCATGAGGGTCTGCGCCGCAATGCCGCAGGAGCGCATCGCCTCGTCGCGCTGCACCCCCTCCCGGCCCCGGTAATAACCGTCAATGGCGGGCACTATGAAACTTTGAAACTCCGGCGGCGAGGTCCGCCAGTAGCGCTCCGGCGACTTCTCCCAGGAGTTCAGGTCGGCGCAGAGCACCACCAGCAGCGACGCGTCGGTCACCTGCGCCTGGTTCCAGGACACGGCGCGGACCTGCGCCCGCAATTCCGGATCCCGCACCACGACAAAGCGCCAGTTCTGGATGTTAAAAGAGGTGGGGGACAGCAGCACGGCCTCGAAGAGCCGCTTCTCCTCCTCCGGCGTGAACCGGTGCTCCGGGTCAAAGTGCTTCACCGCGCGGCGGGCCTCGATGGCGTCAAAGGTGTCCATGGCGTGTCTCCTGGGTGAAATGTCCCTGTTCCTTGACCCCAAGGGAACATCTCCCAGCCTAGGAGGCATTCCTCCGGGAAACATCCGACGGATCGGTCGGATCCGTCCTATCGGTCCGATGTTTGCCGCCCCGTCGGACAAGTCCGACACGTCCGACGTGTCCGACCGGCCAGACATCCGCCCCCGCTCAAAACCACTTGGGCTCGGGCTGGTGGGGGGTGTAATTGTCCAGATGTTCAAAAACCGCCTCGGGGGTCATGCAGACATGAAACATGTCCAAAGCCGACTCTTTGAGGAAGTTTTCCTCCACGAGCCGGGCAAACATCTGGAAGAGGGGGTCGAAGAACCCGTTAATGTTGAGGAAGGCGCAGGGCTTGCGGTGGTAGCCGAGCTGGCGCAGCACGAGCACCTCCAGCATCTCCTCCAGCGTTCCGAGGCTCCCCGGCAGCGCCACAAAGGCGTCCGCCCGCTCCGCCATGATCCGCTTGCGGTCGCGCATGGTCTCGGTCACCACCAGCTCGTCGGCCTCGCGGTAGGCCAGCTCCAGGTCCACCAGCCGGTCGGGGATCACGCCGACCACGCGCCCGCCCGCCGCATGAACCGCCAGCGCGCACTCGCCCATGAGCCCGATGTTGCCCGCGCCGTAGACCAGCGTCGCGCCGCGCTCGCCGATGAGCGTGCCCAGCCGCCGGGCTGCCTCCTTATAGGCCTCGTCCACCGCGCTGGACGACGCGGCGTAGACGCACAGGTGAAGGGGTTTGTCTCCGTGCATTCCGTTCAGTCCCCTTCCAGCAGGCAGACCGTCTCGACATGGGGCGTGCAGGGGAACAGGTCGAGCGCCGCGGCCCGTTTCACCCGCCAGCCCAGCCCGGCGAAGGCCGCCAGGTCGCGGGCCAGCGTGGCGGGGTCGCAGGAAACGCACACGATGCGCGCCTGCGCCGCGGCCGCCGCCGCCTCCACCACCGCAGCCGCCCCCGCGCGCGGCGGGTCCAGCACCACCGTGTCCCAGCGCCCCGACGCCATCAGGGCGCGCATGGCCGCCTCGTCGCCCGTCCGGTAGTCGCCCGCGCCGGTCTCCGCCGCCGCGCGCACCGCCGCCCCGGCGTGGTCCATGCCCGTCACCCGAACCCCCGCGCGGGCCAGGCCCAGCGACAGGTTGCCGTTGCCGCAGTACAGGTCGAGCAAGGAGGCACCGTCCCCGGCCATCTCCCGCACCGTCCCCACCAGCAGGCGGTTCAGCGTCAGGCTCGACTGGCAGAAGGTCCCGTTCACCACCGGCACGCCGTCCACCTCGAAGCGCGCGCGGGGCCGGGGGTCCCGCGGGGCGTTCACGTTGGCGAAGCGCCGCGACAGGTACGGCCCCGCGCCCGGCGGTGCCCACAGCATCGTCTCCCCCGTCTCCGGGTGCGCCGTCACGGTGACGGAGCCCTTGAGCCGCGTCGGACGCAGCTCCGCGAGCACCGCGTTCACCGCGTCGTGGCAGAGGGGGCAGGAGGCAATCGGCACGATCTCGCGGGTGCCGGGGGCAAAGTAGCCCAGCCGGCGGCCGTCGCCGTGGAACTCCGCGCGGGTGCGGTAGCCGTGGCGGGACGCCGGGTCGGCCACCCATTCCAGGTCCACCGCGATCTTCCCGATGCGCTCCAGACAGTCGGCGACGATCTTCCGCTTCCACACGGACTGGGCGTCATAGGCCAGCCCGCCCCAGACATACGCGGCGTCGGCCTCCGTCTTGCCCTCCAGGCAGGGGATGCGGTCCGGCGACGGCGTCTCCACCGCCTCCAGCGCGCCCCACCACGCCTTGGGCGTGCGGCGGACCAC
>JAKPUV010000077.1 GCA_029554925.1 Candidatus Hydrogenedentota bacterium
GACGGCATGGAGGCGGTTCACCTCGGGACGATGTTCAGGAGTTCTTCGTTGTATAGGGGGAACGGCAAGAAGGCATCCCGGGTCGCCCATCTCCCGGCAGGACCCGGGTCGCGCCGAAAAAAGGAAACGGCCCGTCCTTTATGGACGGGCCGTTGCGCTTTCGGGGAATGTCCGGTGCCTCAGACGGGCAGCACCTCGTAACCGAGGTACTTCTCGAACGCCTCGCGCACGGGGGCGGCGACGCTGCCCATGGTGACGGCGGTGTGGTGGCGGTGCCCCGCGTAGCCGATGCGCATGAGGGACTCCTGGAGGTCCGGGAACTCCGCGACGCCGGCGCAGCCGAAGAAGTCGTCCGGCACGGGATCCGCGGTGAAGCGGCCCTCGCCGAGGTAGAACTTCAGGCGGCCGTCCTCGGTGATGAGGTTGCCAAAGGACATGGGCCCGGGGGCGATGCGGCCGACGTTGCAGCCGTAGGCACAGCCCTTGCCGACGGAGTTGGCGAGGATGGCGTGGTCGGTGATGCGGCCCTTGGCGGTCATCATGGCCTGGGGCACGGGCCCGCAGTGGAACAGGATGCACTTGTTGTCGTCGCCGCCGTAGTTGTTGTTCCAGTCGAGGCAGGTGGCGACGCCGTTGGACGCGGCGGACAGGGCGCGCATGGTGACGGCGCTGCCGCAGTCCACCTCGCAGGCCACGGGAATGCCGCGGTTGTTCATCTCGCTGAGGAGGACGCAGCAGGAGATGCCGAGCTGGCGCTGGAGCTCGATCCAGCAGCGGACGGCCATGGCGTCCAGCTTCATCTCGTCCACCAGCGTGTCCAGCACAACGCCGAGACGCACGATGGTGTCAAAGGCGCGCTTGGGCGTGCGGCCCCAGTTGGAGTAGCCCTTGAGCAGGGCCGCCTTGTCCTTCACCGGCTTGTCCGACGCCTTGAGGGCGTTCATGCGGGCGAAGACCTCGGACATGTCCAGGGTCTCCATGGTGATGCCGTGGCGCTGGAGGGCGATCTCGTCAATGCGGACGGTCTTGAAGGCCGTGGTGCGCGCGCCGATCGCGCCGAGGACCATGGAGCGCATGGCCTTCACCGTGCGGCAGAGCCGGTCAAAGTACTCGATGTTCTCCGCGAAGCGCGGGTCGGACGGGTGGACGGTGTGCGGCTTGAGCACCGTGAAGTCCAGCCCGTACTGGTGGAACACGTCCATGATGGAGAACTTGCCGCAGAAGGCGTCCCGGCGCAGCTCGGGGGCCATCTTGTCGAGGTCGTCCGGATAGGCCTGGACCAGAATCGGCACCCCGGCGTTCTGCAGCGCCGCCACCGCCCCCGTCTCGTCGCCGAAGTTCGGCAGGCACAGGATGACGCCGTCGTACTTGCCCGCATTGCGGCGCAGGAAGTTCGCGTAGACCTCGCCCTCCGCGGGCGTCTCCACCGCGCCGTGGCGGGTGGCGTCCGCGTCCAGCGCGATCACCTTGTGCCCCAGCTTCTGGAGCGTCTCGGTCATCTCCTTGCGCGCGCCCGCCTGCAGCGACGCCGGGAAAAACCCGCGGTTCCCGAAAAACAGCGCGAACGTGCTCTTGGCCTGCTTCATGACGAAATCCTCTTGTTGTGGTTGCCGAAAAACCCTGACTGTCCACGCCGGCGGTCCGCCGCCGGCGACACCTCTCAAAGACTGCGGGTCAGCCGCGAGCACC
>JAKPUV010000080.1 GCA_029554925.1 Candidatus Hydrogenedentota bacterium
CGCCCCCGCAGAGACGCCGGAGGCCGCAAAAACGGTGGAAACCCCCGCCCCCCCCGCCGACACGGCGGACGAGGCCGCCCCGGCCAAGCGCAACCCGAAGCAGATCGGCGGGAAGAAATCCTCTCCGGACGCCGAGGAAGACCGCTGATGCGGGTGGTGCTGGCCAGCGCGTCCCCCCGCAGGAAAGCCCTGCTCGCCGCCCTCGGCATCCCCGTCGAGGTGCGCGTCAGCCACGCCCCCGAGGTGGACCACGGCCACAACCCGGAGGCCATTGTGACGGCGAACGCCCGCGCGAAGCGTGATGCCATGCTGCCCGGCGTGGAGGGCGGCGCGGTGGTGGTGGCGGCGGACACGCTGGTCTTCCTGGACGGGGAGGTGCTCTCGAAACCCGCCGACCAGAACGAGGCGCGGGACATGCTCCGGCGGCTGTCCGGGCGCACCCACGAGGTGGTCACGGGCCTGGCCGTGGCGAACACCACGGCGGGGAGCACCGCCGAGGGCAGCGAGACCACCCATGTGACGTTCCGTGACCTGTCGGACGGCGAGATCGCCCGGTTTGTGGAGGTGGTGAACCCTGTGGACCGCGCGGGCGCGTACACCGTGGACGGACCGGGCAGCCTGCTGGTGGCCCGCTACGGGGGCTGCTTCCAGAACGTGCTGGGCCTGCCCATCGTCCGGCTCGACCTGCTCCTGCGCGAGACCGGCGTCCGCCTCTTCGACCTCATCCGACCGGAACTCGCCCGCTTCCTCTAGCTAGACCCTAGACCCTAAACCCTATCCCCTAAAGGGTTTCCCCCGCCTCCGCCGTGCGGTACTGTCCCTGCATGACCGGCTTGGGATTCTTCCCGCTGTAGACCTCGAAGAGCCGGCTGTCGCCCTCCGTGGCCGCTTTCAGGGACACCGAACTCCCCATGAGGACCGGCCCCTTGAAGGCCACATCCAGCCGCTGCGGCTTGTCCGCGGGCAGCGCGGGCAGCGTGGAGGCGCATTTCGCCAGGGACCACATGCCGTGGATGATGTCGCGCGGGAAGCCGAAGAGCTTCCCGAAGGCCCAGTGCAGGTGGATGGGGTTGTAGTCCCCCGTGATCTTCGCATAGCGGCGGCCCGTGCTGGCGGCCACCTTCCAGCCGGCCTCGAAGTTGGCCGATTCCAGGGCGCTGAAGCGGAGCTTGGGGGCGCCCTCCTGCGGCTCACCGAAGCGGCCGCGCACGATGTAGCCGCTGGCGCACTCCCACACCACCGACCCGCCCGCCTCGATCCGGGTGTTCACGTCAAACTCCAGCCCCGCCTTCACCGGGCGGCCCTCGCCGACCCAGCAGTGGATGTCCAGCGCCTCGTCGGGCCGGACCTGGCGGTGCTGCAGGATGCTGTTCCGCGCATGGATGCCGCCCATCGGCGCCAGCGGAAACCCGGGGTCCGACAGCATCGCGAAATGCAGCGGCGCGGCCATGATGTAGGGATAGGTCACCGGCACGCCGGCATCGGCGGAAAACCCGCACACGGCGCAATAGGCCGCCAGCCGCGAAGCCTCCACGGGGGAACCCTTCCAGTCCGCCGTGGTCTCCGGAAGCGCCTCGCCCGCGTGCAGTTTGTTCCCCCGCTTCGTGAACACGCGCCAATAAACAGCGCCCATGTTGGGGCGTTCCTGAAAGACAAGCTTGACGGACATGGCGCGCTTCCTTCCTTGTTTGCGGGGTATCGGATTTATTGAAAATCCAAGAAACCGGGATTTGGATAGGATACCCCGAAATGCCCCGCCGGGGCAACTTTGGCCCGGTTACCGCCTGCGGCGGGGGCCGCGGCCGGAGGCGCCGGGACGCTTGCGGCGGGAGGGGTTGCGGCGGGGCTGTTCCTGTTCGGGGGGCTCGGGATCGGGATGGAGGGCGGCCTGCCGCTCCTTGCTGCGGCGGACGAGGCGGTCCTGGGCCTCCTCGGCGACGTTGATGCTGCCGCATCGGGGGCAGGCGGAGTGTTCGCCGGAGCCAGTGTCGAGGTAGAGGTAGCGGCAGTAGGCGCAGCGCCAGAGGTCCTGCTTTTCGAGGACGCGGTGGGCGCGCTGGGTGCCGATCTCGGTCCACACCCACACGGCCACTGCCCCAACGAGCAGGAGGAGGCTGTACAGGACAACGGCGGTGGTGAGGGAGATGGTGATCATGGCCGCCCCCCTGCGGGGGCGATGAACAGTACGCCCATCTGGTCGAGGGCCCCCGCCGCGTCGGGCAGGGGGGCGAAACGGTACTGCGAGACGGCCTCGCGGAGCGCCGCCACCAGGTCCTCGCCGGCCAGTTCGGCGCTCCAGACACTGAGCACGCGGCCCTCGGGGTTCACGGTGACGACCAGCTCCACGGGCCAGCGGGCGTCCCGGGTGAGGCGGACGTCCCACAGGCCCTTGACGGGGGGCGCGAAGAGAAGCTCGCGGCCGGCGGGGGCGCCGTCCCACACGACATAGCCCTCGTAGCCCTCGGCGGGGCGGTGGCGGGCGGCGATCGTCTTGGCGGCGGCGGCGGGCGGGGCCGCGCCGGGAAAGGCCAGATTGCGGAGGGACTGGCCAAAGTCCTGCAGCTCGCGGCTGAAGACGCCCCAGGTGTCCGTGGGCCGCTCCTCGGCGAAAACGCGCTCCAGCAGGTCGCCCGCGTCGCCGGCCTCGCTGCGGACCCGCAGGCGCTCCATCTCCCCGGTGCTCAGGGCGGGCAGTTCGATCTCCGGAGGGCCGTCGAGGAGGGAATCAGACCCGCGCAGGCGCAGCCCGGACACCGGGGCGCCCTCGTACAGTTCGCGGACGGGGTCGGCGGGGGCGCGGGGCACCGGGGCCACGGAGACGATTTCGAGCCGGTAGTAGGTGGGGCTGGCGCTGGGGAAATACACGACAACCCGGAAAACGGTCACGAAGGTGAGGTGAAACACCAGCGACACGGCGCAGGCGGCCGCGAAACGGCGGCGCGTCCGCCGTGCCGGGTCCGGGCGGGGCGCGTCCGGCGCGGGGGGGCTTCCAGCGCGGGGCGTCGCGGCGGCCATGTCATTCCTCTGGCGGGTCGGTGTGCTGCGCCGCGATGCCGTAATGCGTGATGCCGAGGTTGTTCGCCATGCCGAGCACGTACACCAGCCGCTCCGTCGGGACGTTTTTGTCGGGGCGCACGAGGACCAGCGCGTCGGGGTTGCGGTTTTTCAACTCCAGCAGGACGCGCCGGAGGTCCACCCAGGAGGTGATCTCCGTGTCGTCGGCGAAGACGGGGCCGCCGCCGTCGGGCCCGCCGGCCCCCACGCCCAGGGTGATGCTGAGGTTCTTCTTCTCCATCTGGGCGGCGCTCTCGCTCTTGGACAGCTCGATGGGGACGGAGGTCTGGACCACGAAGCTGGAGGAGAGGAGGAAGAAAATGATGAGCTGGAAGGTGACGTCGATCATGGGCGTCATGTCCAGCGCGGCGCGCACCTTCCGCTCGCGTTTCCGCTTGATGATCATGGCGTCAGATCTCCCGGTCGCCGCGGTTCCGGGTGAGCAGGTCAATGAGCTCGGAGGAGCTGGCCTCCATCTCGACGATCATGCCCTCGACCCGCGACAGGAAGTAGTTGTAGAAGATGACGACGGGGATGGCGACGGCGAGGCCGGCCGCCGTGGTGAGCAGGGCGTTGCCGATGCCCTCGGCGAGGTCGGAGGGGTTCACCTGGCCGCGCATGTTCTGGATCTTGGCAAAGGCCTTGATCATGCCCTGGACCGTGCCCAGCAGGCCGAGCATGGGGGCGACGGTGGCGCAGGTGGCCAGGCCGGAGAGGTAGCGCTCGAGCCGGGGGATCTCGAAGCGGCCGGCGTCCTCGATGGCCTCGCGGATGTCCTCCTTGGGCCGGTTGTGCTTGAGGATGCCCGCCTTCATGATGCGGGCCACGGGGGCGTCGGTCTCGTCGCAGATCTCGACGGCCTCCTGGGTCCGGTTCTGGCGGAGCACCTGGCGCATCGTGTCCATGAACTCGCGCGTGTCAATGTCGGCGCGGCGCAGGGAGACGAACTTCTCCAGGACGATCGCCAGGGCGATGAGGGAGCACACGAAGATGGGCCACATCAAAATGCCGCCCTGTTCCATGATGGCAATGGGGTCCATGGGCATGGGGATTACTCGCCTCCGTTTCCGGCCGCCACATCGTGGCTGACCAGGGTTCCAAGTCCCTTTTCGGTGAAAATCTCGAGCAGCAGGCTGTGGGGCGTGCGCCCGTCGATGATGTGGGTGCGGCGCACCCCCGCGTCGAGCGCGCGCAGGCAGGCGTCCACCTTGGGCGCCATGCCCCCGGAGATCACCCCCTGTTTTTTCAGCGTCTCCACGTCCCGCGAGTGCAGCCGGTGGATCAGGGAGTCCGGGTCGTCCTTGTCGCGCAGCAGGCCCGGCGTGTCTGTGAGGAAGACCAGCTTCTCCGCCTCGAGGGCCGCGGCGATGTCGCCCGCCGCCGTGTCGGCGTTCACGTTCCAGGTGCGGCCCTCGCGGTCCGTGGCCACGGGCGCGATGACGGGGATCATCCCGGCGGCGCACACGGCGCGGATGACCTTGGTGTCCACGGACGTGATCTGGCCGACCAGGCCGATATCCTCGCCGTCCTCCGTGTCCACCCTGCGGGCGAAGAGCATCTTGCCGTCCTTGCCGCTCAGGCCGACGGCCTCGCCGCCCGCCTGGTTCATCAGGGTGACGATGTCCTTGTTCACCTGGCCGCAGAGCATCATCTCCACGACCTCCATGGTGGCCGCGTCGGTGACGCGGAGGCCGCCCGCGGTGAACCGGGACGCGATGTCGAGGCGCTTGAGCATGGCGTTGATGGCGGGGCCGCCGCCGTGCACCACGATGGGGTTCATGCCGACGTAGCGCATGAGCACGACGTCCTGCGCCGTGCTGGCGCGCAGCGACGGGTCGAGCATGGCCGCGCCGCCGTACTTGATGACGACGGTCTTCCCCTCGAACTCGCGGATGTAGGGCAGGGCCTCGATCAGCACCTGCGCCTTTTCGATGACTGTCTGCATGGGCGTTCCATTCTAGCTGCGGTAGTCCGCGTTGATGCTCACATAGTCATGGCTGAGGTCCGAGGTCCACCAGGCCGCGCGGCCCGCCCCCTCGGACAGGAGAACCCGCACGCGCACCTCGCGCCGCTTCATGCGCGCCGCGGCGTCGGCCTCCTCATAGTCCGTGGGGCGGCCGTCCTGGAAGATGGTCAGCCCCTCCAGCACGATGCTCATGCCCGAAGGGTCGAAATCCGCCCCGGAATACCCCGCTGCGCAGGCGATGCGGCCCCAGTTGGGGTCCTCGCCGAAGAAGGCGGTCTTGCAGAGCTGCGACTGTGCGACGCTCCGGGCGACCAGGCGGGCGTCTTCGTCCGTCGCCGCGCCCTCGACAGTGATCTCGATGAACTTGGTCGCGCCCTCGCCGTCGCGCACGAGCGCCTTCGCCGTCTCGGCGCAGAGCGCCTCCAGCGCCTCCGCGAAGGCGTCAAAGTCCGCCGTGCCCGGCGTGAGGGGCGAGCCGCCGGCCTGCCCGTTGGCCAGGCAGAGCACCGTGTCGTTGGTCGAGGTGTCGTTGTCCACGCAGATGCGGTTGAAGGTGCGCTCCGTGCAGCGGCGCAGGAGGGCCTGAAGGTCCGCCGGCGCCAGCGCGGCGTCCGTCGTGATGAAGCACAACATGGTGGCCATGTTCGGCGCGATCATGCCCGAACCCTTGGCAATGGACCCGATCCGCACCGCGCCGCCGGAAAGCGGCACCTCCACGGCGAACTCCTTGGGCACCGTGTCCGTGGTCATGATGGCGCGGGCGGCGTCCGCCCCGCCCTCCGGCGAAAGGGCCGCCGCGCAGGCGCGCACGCCCCTCTCCATCCGGTCCATGGGCAGGGGCACCCCGATGACGCCCGTGCTGCACACCAGCACCTCCGTCACCGGCACGTCCGCCGCCGACGCCACAAGCGCCGCGATGGACTTCACATCGTCGAGCCCCCGGTCGCCCGTGCAGGCGTTCGCGTTGCCGCTGTTCACAAACACGGCCCGGCCCGCGCCGCCGACGCAGACGCCCTGGTCCCACAGCACCGGCGCGGCCTTCACCCGGTTCGTGGTGAAGCAGCCCGCAACGGCCGCCGGGGCGTCGCTGAGGATGAGCGCGCAGTCCAGCCGCGTGCCCTGGGGGTTCTTGATGCCCGCAGCGGCCGCCCCCGCGCGGAATCCGCGCGGCGCGCACACGCCCCCGGAAACGCTGTTCATGGGGTCATCCCTCCGAAACGGAGCCCTTCGGACTCGTCGAGGCCGAACATGACGTTGAGGCACTGGAGGGCCATGCCCGCCGTGCCGCCGACAAGGTTGTCTATGGCGCTGACAATCAAAAGGTTCCCGGTGCGCCGGTCGTGGTGCCAGCCGAAATCGCAGTAGTTCGACGCGCGCACATGCTTCACCTCGGGCAGCGCCCCGGGCCCCAGCACCCGCACGAACGGCTCGTCCGCGTAGGCGGCATAGTAGGGCGCGGGGTCAAACTCGCGCTCCGGGCGCACCGTGATGGTCGAGAGGATGCCGCGCGTCAGCGGCGCGACGTGGGGCGTGAACTGCACCGTCACCCGGTTCAGCAGCTCCTGCTCGATCTCCGGCACATGCTGGTGCACGCCGAGCTTGTAGGCCTTCAGGTTCTCGTTCATCTCCGGGTAGTGAAAGGCCTCGTTCAGCGTGCGGCCCGCGCCGGAAATGCCGGAAACGCTGTCCGCCACGATGGGCGTCGCGCCCAGCGGCGCGTCCAGCAGGGGCCGCAGGGGCACGATGAGGCTGATGGGGTAGCACCCCGGCACGGCGACCAGCTGCGCCCCGCGCAGGGCCTCCCGGTAAAAGGGCACCAGCCCGTAGACCGACTCCGGCAACAGCCCCGCCGCCGTATGCTCCTTCTTGTAATACTGAAGCCACAGGGCCGGGTCCTTCAGGCGGAAATCCGCGCCGATGTCCAGCACCCGCGCCCCCGCCGCCCGCAGCGCCGCCACGGGCGCCATGGACTGCCCGCCCGGCACGCCGACAAACACGGCGTCGCACCGCGCCGCCAGACTGTCGGCGTCAAAGGTCTCGAAATGCAGGCCGCACAGCTTGCGGAACGCGGGCAGCACCTCGCCGACCGCCTCACCGGAGGCGCTGGTCGAGGCCACGGCCACAACCTCCACCCCGGGATGGGCCAACAGCAGGCGGAGCAGTTCGCGTCCGCCATACCCGGTCGCCCCGACGATGCCCACTCTAATCACGGAAAGAACCCCATGGACCCGAAAACGGGCCGGTTAAAAACGGGACGCGGCACCTGAAAAACACAAGATATGGACAGATTATAGGAGTGTGGGCACAACTTCTGCAACAATCCGGCGGAAACAGACGGCACAGAGAAGCGCCTCGCTCTGGCCCGTCGGACCCGTCAGACAGGTCAGACCGGTCGGACAGGCCAGACAGGCCGTGGACACGCGAGGCTGGCCAGAAAACCGGGCCAGAATCCGTGTTTTCCCGCGAAAAGTGTGTTATTATGAACCTCTGTGCCGAGGTTATTGGAGTCCGCCATGGGAACGACGTCGCGCGTCTTCTTGAGTCTGGGCTCCAATCTGGGCGACCGGAAGGCCATCCTTGCGGACGCGGTGCGCGCGCTGGCCGCGCTGCCGGAAACGGCGGTGACGGCGGTGTCGCGCCCGTATGACACCGCGCCGTGGGGAGTGGCGGACCAGCCGCGGTTTCTCAACGCCGCCGCGGAGATCGAGACGGCCCTCGGGCCGCTTGAACTCCTGAACGCGATGAAGGCGCTGGAAACGGGGCTGGGACGCCGGCCGGGGCCGCGGTGGGGCCCCCGGGTCCTGGACGTGGACATCGTGCTCTTCGGGGACACGGTGATGGACACGCCGGAGCTGACCCTCCCCCATCCGCGTTTCCGGGAGCGCGCCTTTGTGCTGGCGCCGCTCGCGGAGATCGCCCCGGATGCGCCGGATCCGGTGTCCGGAAAGACCGTCGCGGAACTGCTTGCGCTGCTGCCGGACGCCGAACGGGCGTCGGCGGCGCCGGTGGGGCCGCCGGCAGGGACTGCTTGAACCGCTCCGCTTGGAGCCCAACACGGGACCGGGACGGATTCGTCACGGGTTCAAGGACACGCGATGCGGGACAGAATCACGCCGGTGTCTTTCCGGCGGAAGAAGGAGGCCGGCGAGAAGATCGCCGTGCTGACCGCCTATGACTTCCCCGGCGCCCGGCTGGCCGATGAGGCCGGGGTGGACGCCATTCTGGTGGGGGACTCCGTGGGCATGGCGGTCATGGGGCTCGACTGCACCCTCCCCGTGACCATGGATGTCATGCACCACCACACCGCGATGGTGGCCCGGGCCGTGTCCCGCGCGCTGGTCGTGGCGGACCTCCCCTTCCTCTCCTACCACACGGGCGAGGCGGACGCCGTGCGCAACGCGGGCCGCCTGACGGGGCAGGCAGGGGCGCACGCCGTGAAGCTGGAGGGGCCCGCCGACCAGTTCGGCGGGGTGATCCAGGCGATCCTCCGCGCGGGCATCCCGGTGATGGGCCATGTCGGCCTCACGCCGCAGTCCGTGCTGCACTACGGCGGGTTCAAGGTGCAGGGCCGCTCCGAGGAGGACGGCCGCCGCATCCTCGCCCAGGCGCGCGCGCTGGAGGAGGCCGGCTGCTTCGCCGTCGTGCTGGAGTGCATCCCCTCCCCCCTCGCCGCCGAAATCACCGCCGCCCTGCGCGTGCCGACCATCGGCATCGGCGCGGGCCCGGCGTGCGACGGGCAGGTGCTCGTCATGCACGACCTCCTCGGATGGGGCAAAGCCCGCTTCGCCAAGACGTACCGTGATGTGCGCGGTGAAATGGCCGACGCGTTCGCCGACTATGTCCGCGAGGTGAAGAATGGGGCCTACCCCGGACCGGAGCACCAGTACGAATGATCCTTCTGGAGACAGCCGACGCCATGCGGGCCTGGTCGCGCGCGCGCCGCGCGGAGGGACACACCATCGGCTTCGCGCCCACCATGGGCGCCCTGCACGAGGGCCACGCCAGCCTCGCGCGCGCCGCGGTGCGGGAGTGCGGCGTTGCCGTGGCCAGCATTTTTGTGAACCCGGCGCAGTTCGCGCCGAACGAGGACTTTGACAAGTACCCCCGCACCTTCGAGGCGGACCGGGCGATGCTGGAGGGGATCGGGGTCCACGCGCTGTACCTCCCCTCGGCGCGGGACATGTATCCGGAGTCGTACAGCACGTATGTGGAGGTGGGCGGCGTGAGCCAGGGGCTTTGCGGCGGCAGCCGCCCCCACTTCTTCCGCGGCGTGGCCACGGTCGTCACGAAACTTTTCAACGCCGTGGAGCCCGACCGCGCCTATTTCGGCCAGAAGGACGCCCAGCAGTGCGCCGTCATCCGGCGCATGGCGCGCGACCTCGACACGGGCATTGAGATTGTCCAGATGCCGATCGTCCGCGAGGCGGACGGCCTCGCCATGAGTTCGCGGAACCGCTACCTCGGCCCGGAGGAGCGCACCCGCGCGCTGTGCATCTCCCGCAGCCTCTTCGAGGCGGGCCGGCGCATGGGCGGAGGGCTCAAAGACGCGGCGGCGGTGGCGGCCGGGGTGCGGGAGGGGATGGCCGAGACGCGGATTGACTATGTGGAACTGGTGGACGCGGAGACGATGCGGCCGGTGGCGGCGGTGGACCGCCCGGTGCTGCTGGCCGCGGCCGCATGGGTGGGCGACACCCGGCTGATAGACAACATCCTCTTCACACCGGAGGCCCCCAAGGAGGACGCATCATGCTGCTGACCATGTTCAAGAACAAAGTGCACCGCGCCACCATCACGCAGGCCGACCTGAACTACACGGGGAGCCTGACGCTCGACCGCGAACTGATGGACGCGGCGGGCATGCTTCCCTATGAGCAGGTGCATGTGCTGAACATCAACACGGGCGCGCGCTTCGAGACCTATCTGATCGAGGGCGCCCCCGGCAGCGGCGTGGTCTGCCTGAACGGCGCCGCCGCCCGCCTCGGCGCGCCCGGCGACCTGGTCATCGTGCTCACTTACGGCCAGATGACCCCGGAGGAGGCAAAAGCCCACCAGCCGACGGTGGTGCTGGTGGACGCGGCCAACCGCATCACCTCGGTGACCCGGGGTGTCAAGGCGGAGTAGGCGGACCTGAAAAGCAACCGCCCCGGCGCGCGGGACCGCGCGCCGGGGCGGATTTTGTTTCATGGGGTCAGGGGGCCACGACCTCGAAGGTAAACACCCCCTCGTTTTCCCGGGTCAGCGAGGTGGTCAGGATCACCGTGCTCTTCCGTTTCTCGCCGCGCAGGTCCAGCAGCACCGGCGCCTCGCGGGTTACGAAGACCGGCTCCGGCCGGGTGTCCGTGGACGGGAAGTAGAAGGTCACCGAAACCCGGTGCGGGGATTTGCGGAACAGCCAGGGCACCACCACCTCGTCCATGGCCGCCAGCGGGCGCGTGGTCCCGCTGTCGTCAAGCGGGATACGGTTCAGCTCCACCTCCGCGGCGTCCACCGGCTCGCCGTCGCGGTCCACCTCCCAGACCCGCAGGTCCGTGATGGCGTACTCGCTCTCGTTGACCAGCTTCATCTTGATGGTGGCGTTCTTGCAGCCGGACAGCGACAGCAGGACGCACACCGCCGAAACCGTCAGGACCGCGCGAAGAATGCGGGTAGTCATGGCGCACCGCTCCTATGGTCTGTTCCCCGGAGGGACCCGTCTGTCAACAGTTTACAGGAAGCCCCGCCGAATGCGCAAGCAAAAAAATCGCCCGGAACGGCCCCCGCCGGACTACTCCCCGCCCGCCAGCAGCCACGCCTCGTTGAACCGCGCATGCTTGATGGTGCTGCCCTTGACCCCTTTCCGCGTGTGGGAATAGGTCACATGCACCATGCCGTCCGCCGCTTGGATCATGGACGGGTAGGAGAAGGACCCGTCCTCCTTCTCCGGCTCATTCTCCAGCGCGCGCTTCACGGGCCAGGTTGCGCCCTCGTCCTCCGAGCGGTACACCGTCAGCTTGTGGCGGCCGTCGGTGGTGTCGTTGCACACCAGCAGCCACGCGCCGCTCTTCAGCACCACCACGTCCACGCTGGAGCCGGGGTTCCAGATGTCCATGGACTCCACGGCGGACCAGGTGTCCCCCAGGTCCTTGGATTCGGCGCGCCGGATGCGCTTGGGAAGGCCGTTGTCCCGCATGAACGAAACCACGGTGCCGTCCTTCTTCTGGGCGAAGGCGGGCTGGATGTTGGAAATCTTGAGCAGGTTCTCGTCGAGGATGGGGGTGCCGCAGGTCCAGGTGGCGCCGTCGTCCTCGGTCCACGCGGCGACCGAGCAGTTGAACACGTCGGAGTACAGCCCGAGGAGCATGCGCTTCTCGGAGACCATGAGCGGGTGGATGCGGGTCATCCAGCCGAGACGCTGGTGCAGCTTGTCCTGGGCGCGCTCCCGGGCCTTTACCACCTCCTCCTTGATCTCGGGGGCGGCGTCGAGCATCGGGCTGAACGCCTCCATCCCGAGGTCCACCAGGGACAGGAAGCGCTTTTCCAGGTCGCGGGGGCGGGTGTGGATCACGTCCTGCCACTGCCAGATCGGCGGGCCGTCGCCGGTGTAGTCCGTGGACACGCGGTACTTGAGCAGCGCGCCGCCCCACTGGTTGTCCTGGATGGCCACCCAGAACAGCCACAGTTTCCCTTTGGGGTCCATGAACAGCACGGGGTTGCAGTCGGGCAGGTCGGGGGTGTCGGCCATGACGAAGGGGGCCTCCCAGGTGTCCGACCCGGCGCGCCGACGGGACCCCTGCACCATCACGTCGTCGGACTGGCGCTCGCCGGAGCCGTGGAACCAGCAGGCGATGAGGTCGCCGTTGGGCGCCTGCACGATGCTGGACCCGTGGTTGTGCTTGTCGTTCACGGGGAAGATGAACTCCGCCTCGTGGACGGGGGCGTCGGCGGCCGCCAGGGCCACGCAGAACAGAACAGCGCCGGTGAGGGTCATGATGGGGGTTCTCCCGCGCATCCGCGCGTCACAGCCATTGCACGAATTCAAGCACGTTGTTGTCCGGGTCCGCAACATACGCCCAGCGGACCCTGCCGGGGATTTCCAGCGGTCCCGCCAGCAGCGGCACCCCCGCCGCGGACAAAGTCGCGGCCATTCCGTCCAGATCGTCCACGCCGAGGGCGACATGGGGGCAGTAGGGGGGCGCCGGCGCGGGGGCGCTGAAGGGCACGGGGCGGTTCTCCGCGTCCAGAAGCTGGAGCAGCTCCAGATTCCCCCCCGCGGCCTCCAGATAGGCGAATGCCTCGTGGTGCTCCGTGTCCAGCTCGCGGAACATGAACGGGAGGCCGATCGTCTCGGTGTAAAAGGCGATGGACGCGTCCAAGTCGGCGACGCGCAGCGCCACATGGTCCAACCGGGGCATGGTCATCTCCCGAGGAACGCCCTCAGAGCAGTTCGCTTTTCACATAGGCCACGGCGTTGCGGAAGACGCGCATGCCCATCCCCTCCTCCGGCAGGTCGTCCCGCCGGGTCCATTCGGGATGGTTGGTGCGGTCCTGGAACGCCTCCGGATGCGGCATGAGCCCGAACACGCGGCCCGAGGGGTCGCAGATGCCCGCGATGTCGTCCGCGGCGCCGTTGGGGTTGAAGGGGAACTCGCCGCCCGCCGGGGCGCCGTCGGGCTTCACATAACGCAGCCCCACCTGCCCGCCCGCCTTCAGGCGCGCCAGGGTGGCGTCGTCCGCGGGGATGAATTTGCCCTCGCCGTGGCGGATGGGCAGGTCCAGGTACTCCATGCCTTTGAGCCAGACGCAGCGGGTATCCGGGTCCACCTTGAGCCGGATCCAGCGGTTCTCAAACCGGCAGGTGTCGTTCCACGCCAGCGTCACCTCCTGCCGGAACTCGCCGTCGAAGAGGGGAAGCAGGCCCATCTTCACCATGACCTGGAACCCGTTGCAGATGCCGATGATCAGTTTGCCGTCGGCGATGAACTGCCGGACGGGGCCGCCCAGCTTCCCGCGCAGGCGGTTGGCCAGAATCTTCCCCGACGCCACATGGTCGCCGAAGGAGAAGCCGCCGGGGATGGCCATGATGTGGTAGTCCCCCAGCAGCGCGGGGTCGGCGATGACGTCGTTCAGGTGCACCCGCCGCGCGGACGCGCCGGCCCGCGCCAGGGCGCCCTGGGTCTCGTTGTCGCAGTTGATCCCGAATCCGGTGAGCACAATCGCGTTGACCGACATGTGTCCTGTCCTCAAGGTAATGGCGCGCCCGCGCCGCCCGCGTTCACCACGCGAGCGGCGATTTCCAGGCGTGTTTCAGTTCCATGATGTCCGCCTCCACCCGGCCGCCGTCGCCGCAGCGCACGGAGAGGACGGGTTCGGCGGTGACGCTTCCCACGGGGTGGACCGGGCTGCCCGCGAGGGCCTCCTCGAAGGCCTCCGCGTCGGCCCGGCGAACGGTGACGACGAAACGGCTCTGGCTCTCGGAGAAGAGGGCGGCCGCGCCGCAGGAGGCCCCGATGCCGGAGAGGTCTATGTCCATGCCCAGCCCGCCGGCGAAGGCGGTCTCGGCGAGGGCCGCCGCGAGGCCGCCGTCGGAGCAGTCGTGGCAGGAGGCCACCAGCCCGCCCGCGATGGCGCGGTGCAGGCGCTCGTAGAGCTTCCGCGCGGACAGCGGGTTCACCAGCGGCGCGGCGCCGCCCGCGAACCCCCTCACGGCGAACCACTCGCTGCCGCCCAGCTCGTCCAGCGTGTCGCCGAGGACGTACACGTAGTCCCCGGCGCGCTTGGCGTCCATGGAGACGACGCGGGTGGCGTCGTCCATCACGGCGGCCGCCGTGAACAGCACCGTCGGCGGGATCGAGATCTTCGTGTCGCCGATCTTGTAGTCGTTCTTCATGCTGTCCTTCCCGCTGATCAGCGGGATGTCGTAGGCGACGCACAGGTCGTAGAGGGTCTCGCAGGCCTCGACGAGCTGCGCCAGCTTGTGGCGGCCGTCCGGCGTCTTGTCGCTCTGCACCGGGTCGGGCCAGCAGAAGTTGTCGAGCCCGGCGATGCGGCCCATGGGCGCGCCCACGGCCACCAGGTTGCGCACGGCCTCGTCAATGGCGCAGGCCATCATGCTGCGCGCGTCCAGGTCGGCGTACTTGGGCGCGATGCCGCAGGCGACCGCGATGCCGCGCTTGGAGCCCGGCACGGGGCGGATGACCCCCGCGTCGCCGGGGCCGTCGTGCGCCACGCCCTGGAACTGCTTGAGCACGCTCTGCCCGAGCACCTCGTGGTCGTACATGCGCACGAAGGACTCCTTGCTGCACACGTTGAGCGCCGCGAGGACCTGCTTCAGGTCGTCGGTGAAATCCTCGCCCGCGGGCAGCGCGGGGGACGCGGCGGGCGGCGCCGGGTCGAGGCGCGCCTCCAGCCGCATCCGCGGCAGGCCGCCATGGAGGAAGCCCATGTCGAGGGAGCCGATGATCTTTCCGCCGAAGCAGCAGTCGAGGCGGCCGGAGTCCGTGAAGGTGCCCAACACCGTGGCCTCCACCTCGCGGCGGCGGGCCAAGTCCAGAAAGGCGTCAATGCTCTCCGGCGGCACGGAGAGCGTCATGCGCTCCTGCGCCTCGCTCAGGAATATCTCCCAGGGGGCCAGGCCCGCGTACTTCAGCGGGGCGCGGTCCAGGTGGATCTCCGCGCCGCCCGAGGCGCGCGCCATCTCGCCCACGCTGGACGAAAGGCCGCCCGCGCCGTCGTCGGTGATGCAGGAGAAGAGGCCCGCGTCGCGCGCCTCCATGAGAAAGTCGGCCATCTTCTTCTGGGTGATCGGGTCGCCGATCTGCACCGCCGTGGCCGGGGACCCCTCGTGCAGCTCCTCCGAGGAGAAGGTCGCCCCGTGGATGCCGTCCTTGCCGATGCGGCCGCCGGTCATGACGATGAGGTCGCCGGGCCGCGCGCCCTTCTCGTGGCTGGGCTTTCCGGCCACCTCGGCGGGGATGATGCCGCCGGTGCCGCAGAAGACCAGCGGCTTGCCCAGAAAGCGCTCGTGGAACACGATGGCGCCGTTGATGTCCGGGATGCCGCTCTGGTTGCCGCCGTCGCGCACGCCGCTGTGGACGCCGCGCAGGACGCGCCGCGGGTGCAGAAGGCGCTTGGGGATCTCGCCGCCGTGGAAGGGCGACGCGAAGCAGAACACGTCGGTGTTGAAGACGCAGCGGCAGCCGAGCCCCGCGCCGAGCACGTCGCGGTTGACGCCCACGATGCCGGTCATGGCGCCGCCGTAGGGGTCCAGCGCCGACGGGCTGTTGTGGGTTTCGGCCTTGAGGGCGAAGTTGTGCCGGTCGTCGAAGCGGATGATGCCCGCGTTGTCCTCGAAGACGGAGACCAGCCAGTCCACGCGCTTGGCGACCGCGTCGGTCGTCCCCTTGACGTAGGTCTTGAAAAGGCCGTCAATCTCGCGGGTGTTGCCGTCGGCGTCGGTGTACTCGATGGCGGCGGAAAATATCTTGTGCTTGCAGTGCTCGGACCAGGTCTGGGCGAGGCACTCCAGCTCGATGTCCGTCGGCGCGGCGGGCATGCCCAGGGCGGCGCGCGCGGCGCGGGTCTCCGGCGCGGCGTAGTGCGCCTGGATGACCTTCATCTCCGTCAGGTCGAGGGCAAGCATCATGTCGCGGCTGAGCGCCGCCAGCTCCCCGTCCGGCAGGTCCAGCGGAATCTCGCGCACCGACACGTCGCTGCGCTGCGTCACCACGGGCAGGGCCAGCAGGGGCTTCCCGTCCAGCGCCGCCATCTCCGCGGCGGTCTTCACCACCGCCTGCTCGATCAGCTCGTTCGCCAGCGCGCCCGAGGCGATCCGCTCGGCCGCGGCGCGGTCCACGCCCCACAGGGCGTACAGCGTGGACTTGAAGACGGCGTCGTCCCCGGCCAGCGGGCGGCCCAGCGTGTCCTGGGCGCCCTCGCGGGCGCTGCGGCCCACGTTGTCCGTGACGCCGGGCAGGAAGCCCACCTCGACGACGCAGTCGGCGCCGGACACCACCGAGCGGTTCACCGCCGACTCCTGGATGACGGGGTCGGTGAACAGCTCGGCGCGCAGGCGCTCCAGCTCTTCGGGGGAAAACTCCCCGAGCAGGGTGTACACGTCCACGACGCGGGCCTCGCGCACGTGGACGCCGAGGTCCTCCCGCAGGCGGGCGCACAGGGCAACCCCGGCGGGGTCCGGACGCCCGGACTTCATGGCGACTTCAATCCTATTCACCGGCATAACGCAGTTTCCCTATGTAGTGGACGCGCCGCTCGCCGCGCGTGATCCGCCCGACCACCTGACAGGTCTTCCCCGCAAGCTCGACGGTCTCCAGCGCCTTCGCCACGTGGTCCTCGGGGACGACGATCATGAAGCCCACGCCCACGTTGAACGTGCGCAGCATCTCCAATTCCTCGACATTGCCCGTCTCCTGGAGGAAGCGGAACACGCCGGGCACCTCCCAGGACTCCAGGTTCACCTCGGCGGCCAGCCCCTCCGGCAGGATGCGCGGGAAGTTCTCGGTGATGCCGCCGCCCGTGATGTGGGCCATGCCGCGCACGTCCACCAGCCGCATCACCAGCTGCATCAGCTTGGCGTAGCTGACGTGGGGCTCCATGAGCGCCTCCGCCACCGTCCGGCCCGTGTGCGGCATCGGGTCGTTCACCCCCAGCCCCGCCGCCTCAAACACGATCTTCCGCGCCAGGCTGAACCCGTTCGTGTGCAGCCCCGAGGAGGGCAGGCCCAGAATCACGTCGCCCTCGCGGATCGCCGAGCCGTCCACGATCTTCTTCCGGTCCACGATGCCGACAATCGTCCCGGCCAGGTCGTACTCGCCCGCCTGGTACATGTCCGGCATCTCCGCCGTCTCGCCGCCGATGAGCGCGCAGCCCGCGTAGCGGCAGCCCGTCGTCAGCCCGCGCAGCACGTCCACCACCACCTGCGGCTCCAGTTTCCCCACGGCGAAATAGTCGAGGAAAAACAGCGGGCGCGCCCCCTGCACCAGAATGTCGTTCACGCAGTGGGACACCAGGTCGATCCCGACCGTGTCGTGCTTCCCCGTCATGAAGGCCAGCTTGAGCTTGGTCCCCACGCCGTCCACGCTGGACACCAGCACCGGCTCCTCCAGGTTCTGGAGGTCGAGCTGGTACATGGCCCCGAAGCTGCCAATGTCCTGGAGCACCTGGTCGTTGAAGGTCTTCTTGACCAGCCCCTTGATCTCGGCCAGGGCCTCGTTCGCCGCGTCTATGTTGACGCCCGCGTCCCGGTAACTCATCGGTTTCTTGTGTGCGCTCATAAATGCGTGCCGCCTTTCTTTGCCGTTGCCGACGGGCAGAAGCATACCCCGCCGGCCGCCCCGGTATCCAATGAAATGTTATGATAAACCGATAAGTTTTGCTTATGAGCCCCCGGAGACCCCGCCCATGACCATCGAGTCCCTCCGCTGTTTCTGCGCCGTCGCCGAGACGGGCAGTTTCCGCCGCGCCGCCGAGCGCGTGTTCCGCTCGCAGCCCGCCGTCAGCCAGCAGATCAAGGCCCTCGAACGGCGGCTGGGCTACGCCCTGGTCAACCGCCGCACGGGGCGGCTCACGGCGCAGGGCGAGGAGTTCTACTCGCGGGCCTCGGCCATCGTGCGATCATTCACCGCCCTCGAGCGGGACATGGCGGACCGGGGGCCCGCCGGGGCGGGCGAGTTCCGCCTGGGCGCCAGCGACACCACGGCAGCTTACTTCCTTCCGCCGCATGTGCGCCGGTTCACGGAGCGGATGCCGCGCACGCGGCTGGTGATCACCACGCGCAGTTCGGACGCCATCGCCGCGCAGGTGCTGCGGGGCGAGCTGGACCTGGGCCTGGTCACGCTGCCGCAGAACCACCCCGAACTGGCCGAGGCGGACCTGTTCCGCCAGCGGCTCGTGCCCGTGGTGCCCGCGGGGCATCCCCTGGCGGCGGCGGACACGGTCGGCTGGGCCGACCTGACCGGGCTGCCCATGCTGCTCATTGACCGGCGCACCCGCACGGGCGCGGCGCTCCGCGAGCATTTCGAGAAGGTGGGGTTCTCGCCCCAGGTGATGCTGGACAGCGGCTCCTTCGAGGTGGTCAAGCGCTACCTTGCCGAGGGGGCGGGGGTTTCGTTTCTGCCCGAGGGTATCCTAACCCCGTCGGACACGGGGCTGCGGGCGCTGGAGATGCCGGACCTGCCGGAAATCGTCATCGGCGCGCTGTGGCGCAGCGACACGCCCCTCTCGCGCGCGGCGGGGATGTTTCTGGAGACCCTCGGCGGGGCGCTCCCCGGTCAGCGGGGCTGATAGGCCGTCACGCCGCCCACCGGCGGCAGCACGAGGGACTCGGGGGGGCTGCCCGGCGCGCCGACGCGCCGCATGAGCAGGCCCGCGGCGGCCCGGCCGATTTCGGTGCCCGGCTGCGTGGCCAGCAGCATGGGAATGCCGCGCCGCGCGGCGAACTCGTCGTCGTCCGACGTGGCGATCTCCACATCCTCGGGGATCCGGTACCCCAGGCCGAGCAGGCAGTCCGCCACCGCGATGGCCAGGCTGTCATGGGAGCAGTAGAGGGCCGTGGGCTTGCGCCGGCGGGCCATGATCCGCAGGAGCACCGTCTCCATCTCCGGGGCGGCCGGGTCAATGCCGCCCTCCATTTCCGGCGGCGCCTCCAGTCCGGCGGCCTCCAGCGCGTCGCGCCACCCCTCTCCCCGGGCGCGCGTGCTCGACAGCAGGTTGGTGTCCCGCACGAAGGCAATCTGGCTGTGCCCCCGCTGGATCAGGCCCTCTGTCAGCATCCGGCCCAGCGCCCGGTTGTCCGTCACCACCCGGTCCAGGCCCGCCTCCTCCTCCCCGTGGTCAATCAGCACCACCGCGCAGCCCCGGTCCCGCAGCGCCGACAGGATCTGCGCCGTCTCCGGCGTGTCATGCTGCAGCCACAGCGCCAGCCCCTTCACGCCGATCTCGCCCACATGCCGGAGAAACTCCACCTCATGGGACATGGTGAAACTCACCGCGTAGGTGATGGACTGGTACTCCGCCGCGCTCGCCCCCCCGTTGAACGCCTCCACAATCCGGCGGCAGTACAGCGACTGGTACGTCGGCACCGCCACCGCCAGCAGCCCCGCCCCCGAGCAATGCAGCACGTTCTTCGCCCACGCCTCGCGCGGCGCCACCCGCGACCGGCTCCCCCGCGACCGCGTGATGAACCCCTCCGACTCCAGGTCGCGCAGCGCCTGCCGCGCCGTCGCCCGGCCCACGGCGTACGAGGCCGCCAACTGCAGCTCCGAGGGCACCACCCCGCCCACGGC
>JAKPUV010000081.1 GCA_029554925.1 Candidatus Hydrogenedentota bacterium
AGGAAGCTGGCACTGAACGCCATCAGGGCAAGCACCTCAAAGAAGGGCGGCATAAAGGCAAAACGCCTCCAGGCCGCATGGGACAACGACTACCTGACGGAAATCCTCATGGCCCTATGACTTTTAGTGCAATCGCCCTGCCCGGCGGCCCCGATTGCGCGGCGGCGTGCGGTGCGGGTACACTGCGGGAAACCAGCGAGGACGGTCTTCATGCCCCTGGGTTCTGATGAAATGCGCGACATCTTCAACCGGACGGTGGTGGTCCGCAAGCCGACCTACGGCATTGTGAGCGGTTACCACGAGCTGCCCTATTTCTGCCTGGGCCAGCCGCTGGAGCCGTCGCGCGGCGCGTTCATGGTGCGCGGCAGGGTGCAGGTGTCGCCCCGCTTCGTGATCCGGCCCGCCCATCTCAACCCCAGCTACGGCGAGATTTTCGGCGAGGACGGCGTGGACCATGAGCTGTCGGGCCGCCTTTTCGGGTTTCTGGGCTTTCGCGGCAAGCCCGTGGAGTGCAGTTCCGAGCATCTCCATGTCGAGCATGTGGACATCACGGTGGACGAGCTGCTCAGCCGGAAGCTGGACGAAATGGAGCGGCAGGAGGACATCACCACGGGGGTGATCCTCACGCCGGAAAGCCGCTATTACCAGATCTCCGTCGAGCGGTTCATCGCGTCGGTCCTCGACGACGAGTTTGGCCGGTGACCCCCCCTCCCCCTTCCGGACGCCGCGCGCGCCGCACGCTGATTGCGGCGGCGCTCCTGCTTGCGGCGGGGATGGTGCTGTTCGTCCGGCTGGACGCCGCCCTGAAGGCGGGCGGCGTGCCCCGGCTTGCGCCGCCGGACGCCGCCTGGGTGGTCAGCTCGCCCGACCTTCCCGGGTTTTGGGTGGACTTCATGTATCGCCCCCCCGGGGAATACTTTCAAAAGCACTATCCGCAGGGAGAAGCCATGCTGGCCCTGCGCGCACGTCTTCTCACGGGAATCCGCCCAACGGCGGGCAGGTGGGACTTCTGGCTGGGATCCCCGGCGGTGCTGTCCGGAGGGATCGGCCACTGGTGCCTCGTGACCCGTCCCGGCGTGGCCGCACGTGTCGCTATCTTGGCCGGGGGCATGGTGGGGGACGCCGGCAGGTTCCGCGGCATGCACTACCAGTGGCGCGACGGACTACTGGTGCTCTCCGACAGTGCGGAATGGGCCACGGAACTGCGAGAGACTCCCGCCCCACCTCCGGACATCGAGACAAAACTCAGGACCTCTTCGGTTTTTCTGACCTTTCCCAAGGGGTGGGCGCGCGCCACGGTGGTGAACGGCGATTCGGGCAGCGACCTGATCCTGGACGGCACGGCGAATCTGTCGGACCGGTCCGACACGTCCGACCCGTCCGACCAGCCGAAAACCGCCGCGACGGTCCCGCTCCTGGAATGGCCGGAAGCGCCCGCGGTCACCTTCTGCGCGGCGGACGCGGCAGCCTGCGGCGAGGCGCTCGCCCTCCTGCGGCGGGGTTTGGACGCGCTGCTGGCGGACTCCCCCCTGCGGGGCGTGCTGGCGGCGGCGGGAACGCGCTGGGGCGCGTCCCTCGCCGGCCTGCCTGACCAGGAAGCCCCGGCGGAGGGGGCCGGTTCCCCCTTTGCGGCGGCGGCGCTGTACGGCCTGCGCTGGGACGGCGCCGCGCCGCTGCCGGAGGCGGCGGGGGCCTGGCGGGGCATCCTGCCGGACTATGGCGCTTTGCAGCGGAGCCTTCCGGACCCGGCGCGCCGCGTGATGGAATGGAACGGGACCGGAGGGGTCATGCTGCCCCTGCTGGGCGGGGCACTGTCCCTCTGCCTGATGCCCGCCGAAGGGGGGGAAACCTTTGCGGCGTCCAACGAGCCGGTGATGGCGCGCCTGGCGGCCGCCCCCCCGGCATGGCGGGGCGCCGGGCCCGGCGTGTGCCGTGTGCGCGCCCACGGGCCCGCGCTCGCCGCGCTGCTCCGGGAAACCCTCACCCACGCCGCGGCGGAGGGATGGCTCCCCGGCACCACGCCGCGGGAACTGGAGCGGACGGTTCTGCCGCTGCTGCGGGTGGTGGACGAGGTAGAGTGCGTGGAGTTGGTGGCGGACAGGACCGCCGACGGCCTCTCGTGGCGGGCGGAGGAGGTGGCGGCCTCCCCGGCCGGCCCGCCGGGAAACACGCCATGAATCCCCCGCGCGGAACACTGGCGCCGCTGCTGGCGGCCTGTCTGGCCCTGTGCGCGGGGGCCGCGCCGGGCGGCGATGTGACGGCCTTCCTGCGCCAGACGATGCCGGAGGCGGCGGAGCCCGCCGCCACGGCCGCCAACGGGCGCCTGGCGCTGTCCTTCGATGCCGCCGGAGGACTGGTGTCGGCGCTGTGGCCCGGCGCGGGGGGCGTCGAGCAGGCGGGCCGGCTTCCCGGCGCGCCGAAGCCCCGCGCCGCGCGCTGGGGCGTGGACACCGGAAACGAAATCGTCTGGATGGACACCCCGGAAATCCGGGTTTCGACGGAAAACACCGGGGGCGCGCAGGTGGAGACGGCCTGGCAGACGCAGGCGGGCGAAATCCGTCAGCGGGTCGCCGTCCCGCCGGGGATGGACGGGTTTGTGATGGAGCTTTCCGGGCGCGGCGGCGCGGCGCCGCGCGCGCTGGTGTGGGAGCAGGCCCTGCTCCCCGCCACGGACCGGCCCCGGGGGGTGCCGCTGGCCGCCCCGCCCTTCGCCGCCGCGCGGGGGTTCGCCGGCGCGGTGTTCGGGGACGGACGCGGCGCGTTCGTGTTCCGCCCCGGCGAACCGGCCCCGGAGGACCGCGAGCGGGCCCGCCGTCTGGCGGAGGAGGACGCCAACCGGGCGGGCTGGGACATCTTTGAGGGTGGCACCTGGATTGCCACGGGCGCCACGGGCCGCATGACGGCCCGGTTTCCAGACGCGCCGCCGCCGGGCCAGGCGGCGGCGGGCGCGGCGTCCGCGCGGCTGGAACTCCGCGTCTCCCCCGTGCGCGACGGGGAGGCTTGGAGGGCCGTGGCGGCCGTCGCCTTCGGCGGCAGCCGGAGCTCGGCGACGGAGACGCTGCGCGCGCTGCTGGACCGCCCGTTCAGCGAGTGGGCCGCCGCGGCCGAAACCGCCGGGGAACCGCCGCAACCCCTTCCGGAGGCCGCGCGCCGTGCCGTAGACCGCCTGCTCCTGTCCTGGGACGACCTTCGGGACACGGTGGTCTTTGCGCCGTGCGGAACCCCTCCCCTCGCCGTGGTCACGCCGCAGCTGGCGGCCTGCGCCGCCCTGGCCCTTTCCAAGACGGGCCTCACGGACCGGGCCGAACGCCAGCTGGATTTCCTCATGGGGCTGGCGCGGACAAAGGAGACGGCGACCGCCCCCGCCGGGTCGCTGCCGGTGCTCGCGCACGCTGACGGCGCCCGCGCCTTTCCGGAGGCGGTGGTCAACGCGTCGGACGCCGCGTGGTGCCTGCTCGCCCTGCGCGACGCGACCGCCCTGTGGCCCGAAGCCCGGCGGAACGCCTTCCTGGCGAAACACCGGGACAAGGCGGCCGTGCTGGGCGATTTCCTGGTGCGCTGGGCGGACCTGAACACCGGCGAGCCCCTGCCGGATTTCGACTGGCGCGCCCTGCGCCCCGCAGCCTCGTTTGAGTCGCTGCTCGCGGGCCTGCTGGGCATTGGCGCCGCGGGGGACCTGGCCGCCGCCGCGCCCAGGGAATGGACTGAATGGCGGCGCGGCCTGGAGGCGCGGGTCCGCTTCGCCCTGGCCAACGACCCCGCCTCGGTGACCCTCTCCCCCTCCCTCGCCGCGTGGATCGCCGCCACAAACACCGCCGGGCTGCCGCCGGGATTCCGTGGCACGGTGGCGCGGACGGTGCCCTTCGACGGACCGGAGACGCTGGGGGACGCGGCGCGGCGGGCGCTCGGCGGGGAGGCGCCCGGGGACGCCCTCGCGGCGGCGCTTCAGCTGCTGCTCGCGCCGTCGGGCGGCTGACCGGCGCTCAGCCGCGCGGGGTGTAGTCGGGGCATTTCAGGGCGTTGGGGCGCTCGCGCCGGGTGCAGGCCTGCCCGTAGTCGTAGCGGCAGTTGTCGCAGAGGAACTCCGTGGGGCAGCGCAGGCGCAGCCACCATTCCCGCAGCCGCTTGAAGAGCCTCATTTCCGTCTCCTTTCGGGGCGCGCGTGCAGGGCGCGGTATTCGCCGGGGCGCATGCCCGTGACCCGGAGGAAGGCGCGCGCGAAATTGCTCGCGTCGGGGAAGCCGACCCGGCGGCCCACCTCGGCCAGGGACGCCTTCGTGCGGCGCAGCAGCGGCTTGGCCTTCTCGGCGCGCACGCAGGCGAGGTACTCCGAGAAACTGAGGCCGAAATTTCGCTGGAGCCGGTGGGTGATCGCCGCGGGGCTTTCGCCCAGCTCGGCGGCCACCTCGGACAGTTTCACCTTCTCCGTGTACCGCGCGAACAGGATGGCGTTGAGCGGGGCGTACTGGAGCCGCGGCCGGGGGCCCTGCGGGCGCCGCCGCGGCCATTTCACCGCCCGCAGCACGCGCGCGCCGCCTTCGGCCAGGGCGTCCTCATCCGGCGCGCCGGCCTCCACCTCCGCCGAGAGTTCGGCCAGGACGGACCACGCGCCCGCCGCGTCGCCGCCGGCCTCGCGCGCGGCGGCCAGCGCCTCCGCCAGACGCCGCAGAAAGGCGGCGTTGCGGGCGCGGCGGGTGCCCGGACGGGCGGCCGCGGCCTCGGCCAACATGGCCCGCACCTCGGCCCATTTTCCCCCCGAGGCGGCGAGGGCGATGCGGGCGGCGTCGAAGTCCGCGCCCGCCGGTTTCGACTTGGCGGCCCCGCGCGGCGGGCGCGCGGCGGGCGGCGGCGGTTCCGGCGCTTCCACCGCCTCCGACGGCGGGGCGGCGGGCGACGGCAGCCGGGACAGCTCCTCCAGGGTCCACTCCACGGCGGCGGGAACGGCGCCGTAGGGCGCGCGCGGAATCCCGGCGGCCAGCGCGGCCAAGTCCTCCGCCCCGGGCACGCGGCCGCCGGGCAGGGCGGCCAGGGCCCGCCGCAGTTCCGCCGCCAGCCCCCGGTCCTCTCCGGCGGGCACATAGGGGCCGAAGGTGAGCATCAGTTCGGGAACGCCGGGCCACGCCGCGGCGACGCAGCCCAGCCCGAGATGGCACACCAGCGTGACGGGGCCGCCCAGGGTGCGCGCCAGCGGATGCGCCGACGCGCGGGACCGCGCGCAGGCGGCCTTTCCGGCGCCCGACGCGCAGGCCGCGCGGCAGGCCGCGCACCCGCCCCACCCGGCCGCGAGGGTCTCCGACGCGCCGCGCACGCGGTGCACCGCCACGGGCACGCCCGCGACCCGCGCGGCGCGCTCGAGCACCTTCGCGTGGGCGGAAGGCAGTCCGGGGGCGTCCGTCATGCCGACACCTCGAAGAGCCGCGACTCCCCGTCCGGCGGCGCGATGACAATTTCGGCGGGGTGGCCCCGGAGCGTCTTCCGGGCGAGCTGGAGCGGCAGGTCCGGCAGGTTGTTCTCCCGGCTGAGATGGACCAGCACGATGACCTTCAGGCCGTCGTGCGCGAGGTCCTTCAGGAGCCGCATGGCGTCGTGGTTGCTCAGGTGGCCGACGCGGCTGCTGATGCGCTGGCGGACCGCCGGCGGGTACGAGCCCAGCCGCAGCATGTCCGGGCAGTAGTTCGACTCCAGCACGAGGGCGTGCGCGCCGCTCAGGCGCGTCTGGACCAGCTGCGACACATGGCCGAAGTCCGTCGCGAAGCCCAGCTTCGTGCCGGAATTCGTCACGGTGTAGCTCACCGGGTCCGCCGCGTCGTGGGAAACGGAGAAACTGCCCACGCTCAGGTTGCCCACGGGCACCGTGTCCCCCGACTCGAAGGGCACCAGGTTCGGCAGGCCTTCCAGGCTCTTCGGCAGGGCGTCGCAGGTGCCCGCGCTGGCGAAAATGGGTACCCGCACCTTCCGCGAGAGCACCCCCAGCCCCAGCACATGGTCCGAGTGCTCATGGGTGATGAACACCGCGTCCAGACGGTCCGGCGACAGCCCCACGCGGCCCAGACGCTCCGCCAGGCGCACATAGCTCAGTCCGTTGTCTATCAGCACGGTCGAGCGGCCGTCGGTGACCACCGTGGCGTTGCCGCTGCTCCCGCTGCCAAGCAAGGCGAATTTCAGCATGATCGGGTTCCAAGGATGAAGGACGCCTCGAAGTATAGCAGGCGGGAACAGGGCGGCCCAATCGCGAAGGGAAAGGGGGGCGCCTTTCTTTGTCCACCCCGTCCACCGGCTCCGTTGACTTTCCCCCGCGAACGTGGTAGGTTGCGGATGGAACGGGTCGGGCGCGGACGCAGGGAGACTTCTGATGATGCTTTCCGTGGCGTTGCTGAATGTGGTGGCTTTTGCGGCGGTGGAGGCGGCGCCGGCGGTGGTGCCAAAGCCCGTGAGCCTGGAGCGGCGGGCGGGCGCGTTCACGCTGGACGACGCGACACGGGTGACGTTTCCCGCGGGCGACGCCGCGGCGGAGGCGGCGGCCGGAATGCTGGGGGAGGCGCTCCGTCCGGCGACGGGCCTGCCGCTGGCGGCGGGGCCGGGGTCGGAGGGGCCGAACATCCTCCATCTGCGCACGGAGGAGACGGGGCTGGGGCCGGAGGGGTACCGGCTGGAGGTGGCGGGGGACCGCGCGCTCATCACGGGCGCGGCGGGGCCGGGGCTGTTCTACGGCGTGCAGACATTGCGGCAGCTTCTGCCCGCGGCGGTCTTTGGTGCGGCGCAGGCGGAGGGGACGGTGTGGGCGGCGCCCTGCGTGCGGGTGGAGGACCGGCCGCGCTTCGCGTGGCGGGGCATGCTGCTGGACCCGGCGCGGCATTTCATGCCCCTGGCCTTCGTGAAGAAGTTCGTGGACACGCTGGCGCTGCACAAGATGAACCGCCTGCAGCTGCACCTGACGGACGACCAGGGCTGGCGGATCGAGATCAAAAAATACCCGAAACTCACGGAGGTGGGCGCGTGGCGCGCCGAGACGCTCGTGGGCCATTACACGGAGAAGCCCCGGACCTTTGACGGGACGCGCCACGGCGGCTTCTACACGCAGGACGAAATCCGCGACCTGGTGGCCTACGCCGCCGCGCGCCATGTGACGATCATGCCGGAGATAGAGATGCCCGGCCACGCGCAGGCGGCCATCGCCGCCTATCCGCAACTGGGCAACGTTGCCGAGCCACTCCAGGTGCTCACCTACTGGGGCGTGAACCCGAACATCTTCAACCCGGAGGAGTCCACCATCCTCTTCCTCCAGGGCGTGCTCGCCGAGGTGGCGGACCTCTTCCCGGGCACCTACGTCCACATCGGCGGCGACGAGGCCGTCAAGGAGCAGTGGGAGAAGAGCCCGGCGGTCCAGAAGCGCATGGCCGAGCTGGGGCTGGAGGACGAGGACCGGATGCAGAGTTACTTCATCTCGCGGATGAACGACTTCCTCAAGGCCCGCGGGAAGAAGCTGGTCGGGTGGGACGAGATCATGGACGGAGGCCTCGGCGCCGACGCCACGGTCATGGCGTGGCGCAGCGTGGACAAGGGCATCACGGCGGCCAAGGCGGGCCACGACGTGGTGATGGCCCCCACGGCCTTCACCTACTTCGACTACTACCAGGCCCCGGCGAAGGGCGAGCCCCTGGGCATCGGCGGGTTCCTCCCCCTCAAGAAGGCCTACAGCTTCGACCCCGTCCCCGGCGAACTCGACGCGGCCGCCGCCGCGCGCGTCCTCGGCGCGCAGGCCCAGCTCTGGAGCGAGTACATCCCCACGCCGGAGCACTGCGAGTACATGGCCTTCCCGCGCGCCTGCGCCCTCGCCGA
>JAKPUV010000082.1 GCA_029554925.1 Candidatus Hydrogenedentota bacterium
GCCGTGGGCGCACCGACACCTGGTGTCGCTCATCTCCCGGGAGCTTCCCCTGCGGGTGACGATTGACCTGCTGCCCGCCGGGGTCATGCACGAGTTTGGCGACTGGCGGGTCTACATCGGCGCGCGCGACGGCGACGGCACTTTGCACGACATCATGGTGCTGCAGCCGGACGGCGAGGGCGGCGCGAACGCCTTCTACGCCGCGTCGGCCCGGCTCGTGCGCGAGGACGGCCGGCCCGTGCTGGAGATGCGCAGGGGGTACCTCGTGCCCGCCGATCCGACGCGCCACATCACCTTTGACGTGCTGCGCAAGCCCGTGCCCCCGCTGGTGGCGGAAAAGTCCTGGAACTCCAAGGACGGCATGACGCTGGGCGAGCTGCTGGCGCTGGAGAACGAGCTGGAGCGGCTGTTCGCGGAGACCCAGGCGCTGCCCGTGGCGGGCGACCTGCTTTCCGTCCGCATCCACATCAAGAACCGCATCGCGTTCCCGCTCATGTGCCTGGCCGTGGCGCTCATCGCCGCGCCCGTCGGCGCGCGCACCCGCAGGGCGGGGCGGTCCTACGCCTTCGGCGCGGGGCTGGTGATCCTGTGCGGCTATTTCGTCCTGCGCAAGGTGGCGGAGCCGCCTTTCCTCGCCTCCCTGCCCCTCACCGTGCTGATGGGGCAGCTGCCCAACTTCGTGCTGGGCGCCGTCGGCGCGCTGCTCATCGCCCGGGTGGACCGGATATGACGATTCTCGACCGCCATTTCGCCGTCCGGCTGCTCTCGACCATCTGCATGATCCTCGTCTCCCTCGTGCTGCTGGTGGCGGTGATTGACGTGCTGGTGTCGCGCCAGGACAACATCGTCAAGTACCAGGTGCCGCCGCTCGTGGTCCTGCAGTACTACGTTTTCTTCACGCCGACCATCCTTTTCGAGTTCCACGCCGCGGCCATCGGCGTGCTGATCGCGGGGTTGGTGGTCATGGGGCGCGCCGCGCAGGACAACGAGATCACGGCGGCGCTTGCGGGCGGGGTGAGCCTGTTCCGCATCGCCCGCGCGCCCGTGCTGGTCGCGCTGCTGATCGCGGGGGGCGCCTTCGTGTTCGAGGACACCCTCGGCGTCGCGGCCACCCGGCGGCTGGAGGACATTGACGCCCGCTATTTCTCCAAAATCAGCGACACGAACCGCGCGGGGGTGAGCTGGAAGAACCTTTCGGACGGCTGGA
>JAKPUV010000084.1 GCA_029554925.1 Candidatus Hydrogenedentota bacterium
GCCGTGGGCGCACCGACACCTGGTGTCGCTCATCTCCCGGGAGCTTCCCCTGCGGGTGACGATTGACCTGCTGCCCGCCGGGGTCATGCACGAGTTTGGCGACTGGCGGGTCTACATCGGCGCGCGCGACGGCGACGGCACCCTGCACGACATCATGGTGCTCCAGCCGGACGGCGGGGGCGGCGCGAACGCCTTCTACGCCGCGTCGGCCCGGCTCGTGCGCGAGGACGGCCAGCCCGTGCTCGAGATGCGGAAGGGGTACCTCGTGCCCGCGGACCCGACGCGCCACATCACCTTCGACGTGCTGCGCAAGCCCGTGCCCCCGCTGGTGGCGGAGAAGTCGTGGAGCTCCAAGGACGGCATGACGCTGGCCGAACTGCTGGCGCTGGAGGACGAGCTCGGACGGACGTTCACGGAGACGCAGGCGCTGCCTGTCGCGGGCGACCTGCGGTCGGCGCGCATCGCTATCAAGAACCGCATCGCGTTCCCGCTCATGTGCCTCGCCGTGGCGCTGATCGCCGCGCCCGTGGGCGCGCGAACCCGCAAGGCGGGGCGCTCCTACGCCTTCGGCGCGGGGCTGGTGATCCTGTGCGGCTATTTCGTCCTGCGCAAGGTGGCGGAGCCGCCCTTCCTGGCCTCGCTGCCCCTCACCGTGCTGATGGGGCAGCTGCCCAACTTCGTGCTGGGCGCCGTCGGCGCGCTGCTCATCGCCCGGGTGGACCGGATATGACGATTCTCGACCGCCATTTCGCAGTACGGCTGCTCACGACCATCTGCATGATCCTCGTCTCCCTCGTGCTGCTGGTGGCGGTGATCGACGTGCTGGTGTCGCGGCAGGACAACATCGTCAAGTACCAGGTGCCGCCGCTGGTGGTCCTCCAGTACTACGTGTTTTTCACGCCGACCATCCTTTTCGAGTTCCACGCCGCCGCCATCGGGGTGCTGATCGCCGGGCTGGTGGTCATGGGGCGCGCCGCGCAGGACAACGAGATCACGGCGGCGCTCGCGGGCGGCGTGAGCCTGTTCCGCATCGCCCGCGCGCCCGTGCTGGTCGCGCTGCTGATCGCGGCGGGGGCGTTCCTGTTCGGGGACACCCTCGGCGTCGCGGCCACCCGGCGGCTGGAGGACATTGACGCCCGCTATTTCTCCAAAATCAGCGACACGAACCGCGCGGGGGTGAGCTGGAAGAACCTTTCGGACGGCTGGACCTGCCACATCCTCGCCTTCAACCGGCGCGCCCGCACGGGGCAGGACGTGTACCTGCACCGGATCGCCCCGGACCGGGTGGACGAGATCCGCGCCGGGCGCATCTACTGGGATGAAACGCGGGGGGAGTGGATGCTCGAGAACGGACGGCAGGCCGTGTTCGACCCCGCGCGGAGCTGGGAGGTGCGCGCCAACCGCATCACGCAGGCCCCCGCCCCCTTCACGGAGACACCGGAGGCCCTCTTCGCCCTGGAGGCGCCCTCGCGCGCCAAGACCGCGCGCCGGCTCGCCGCGGACATCCGCAGCGCCGCCGCCATGGGCGTCCCCGTGCTGAAACAGCGGGTCGAATACCACCTCAAGTTCGCCCAGCCCGCCCTCTGTTTCATCATGATCCTGCTGGCCGTGCCCTTTGCCGTGCGCCTGCGGCGCGGCGGCATCGGCATCGGCTTCGGCGTGGCCGTCGCCATCGGACTCGCCTACCTCTCCATCTTCTACGCCGGCATCGGCCTCGGCTACCTCGACAAGCTCCCTCCCGCCCTGGCCGCCTGGCTGGCCAACGCCGTCTTCTTCGCCCTGGGCATCGTCCTCTTCAAGCGCTCCGCCACCTGACCGGCCCGCCTGTACCCGGCGCCTCCGGTTGACTGCCCCGGCCGTTGCATGGCATAGTTCAAAGGAGCGAACCGCGAAGGATTGGAACCATGGCCCAGACGATCAGAGTTGTTGTGGAGCATCATCCGGACGGATATGTGGCCTACCCGCTCGGACTTCAGGGGGTGGTTGTCGGGCAGGGGGACACCTACGCGGAGGCCCTGCGGGATGTGGAGGACGCCATCCGGTTTCATGTGGAGACCTTTGGTCCCGAGGCGCTTTCCCCCGATCCGGATTCCCCCGTGCTTGAGGCCTTTGTCGCCGAAGCGGCAGTCCCCGTCAAATGACCGCCTTCCCGGTTGATGCGCCGCTCGAACAGGTGATCAAAGCCCTTCTCCGTCTGGGCTTCGAGGAGGTTCGCAGGGGGAACCACATCGCCCTGTCCCGGCGGAATCCGGATGGAACCCAGACGCCCCTGACCATGCCCTCCCACCGGAGGATCAAGGGGTCAACCCTCCGCACCATCCTCACCCAGGCCCGGATCCCGCGGGAGGACTTCCTGAGGGCCTACTGCGACGATTGACCGCCATCCCCCGTCAGGCTGCGCAGAATCTCCGGGAGGTCCTCCGGTGTCACCCCGCAGTGCCACACATTGTCGGGGAACACCATGAGGTTGGGGCCTTTGGCGCAGCGGTTGAGGCAGCCGGACCGGCTCACGCGTATCCTGGCCGACAGCCCCAGGGCCTTCACCTGTTCCTTGAGCGCCGCGTGAAGCTCCGCCCCGCCCCGCGCCTCGCAGCAGGGCCCCTGGCCGTCCTCGCGGTGGTGCACGCAGACGAACACGATCTTCTCATAGGGTACCGGCTGGGTTTGCATCGGGGGATCCTCCCGGCGCGGGGGCGCCTGTGCGGTCAGACTCGGTCCAACGGCTGGACCGGCTGTTCAAAGTATGCCTGCAACAGCGCGGGAAGGCGGCGGTATTCCCCCGCCGCGGACTCGGGTCCGGAGGGCGGGCCGTTGTAGGTGTTCCAGAAAAGCGCGGTTTGGCCGCGCAACCGGCCCGCCGCCGCGTCGGCATGCAGCGCCGCCAGCGCCTTCCCGGTGTAGGTGCCCTCCAGGGAAATCCCCATGCGGTCGCGGGCAAAGCGCACCATTTCCGCCGACTCCGGGGTGTACAGCGCGTATTCCGCGCCGAAGAAGGCGTCCCGGATGCGGAACCGGTTCCCGTCCAGCACACACTCCGGAAAGGCGGGGCACGCCTCCCGCAGCAGGCGCAGGGTCCGGACAAAGAGGGCCGCCGCGTGTTCCGGACTGGTGTAGGGGGCGGTGGTCACGCGCACGGCCTCGACCCGGGTCTTCAGCCCGGCGGCAGCCAGTCCGAGGGCAAGACCGACACAGGTGCCCATGGTGCCCGAGGGCACATAAAGGACATCGGGCTCGGGAAGCAGCCCCGCGCGGACCTGTTCGCGCAGTTCAAACGCCGCCTCGACAAACCCCAGCGCGCCCACGGGCGACGACCCGCCGGGGGGGATCACGGTGGGCATGAGGCCGTCGCGGTCGGTGTCCTCCCAGAAACAGCGGGCGGCCTCCCCGGACACATCGCGCCAGGCGCAGGGCCGCAGCCGGGCGCCCGCCGCCAGCGCGCGCAGCAGGTTGCGCCGCACGGCATGGGCGTTGTGCTGGGGGCCGAGGATGCTGGTGCAGCGCATGCCGAGGGCGGCCGCGTGCACCGCCGCGGCCAGGGCGTGGTTGGACCCCGCCCCGCCGAAGGTGATCACCGCCCTGGCACCGCGCGCGGCCGCCGCGCCGAGCAGCCAGCCCAGCTTGCGCGCCTTGTTGCCGCCGTAAAGGGGTGAGGTGACCTCGTCATGCTTGATGAAAACCCGCGCGCCGCCCGCGAACGCGCCCGTCTCCGTCACCGGAGTGGGCAGGTCGGCGAGAGGCAGGCAGGGAAAGGCCTTCTCCAACGCCGGATACAGCCGGTGCAACAGGGTCATGGCATCCCCACTCCCCGCCCTGCGGCGGGCGCAGCCGCCTATTGCTGCATGACGGTGTTCTTGACGCCCTGCAGGGCGGCGACGCAGTTGGCCACGCCGACATTCACCGGCGCGATGCCGGTCTCCTTGTAGCGGAAGAACTCCACGTGCCCGTCGAGGAACAGGATGTTGGATCCGCCGGGAATGTGGTTGTACAGGCCCGGATCGATGCCGATCATGTCGCCCATGATCCAAATCTGGCTCTGGGCCTGGGAGGACGCGCCGGCGTTGTTGATGTCCGTGATCAGGAACCGCTCGATGCCCTCGCGGAGACGGTACACGACATCACCGGTGCCGTTGCCGATGCCGGGGTCCACTTCAAGATCCACATCCGCGCGGGACGGATCCCGCGTCATGAAGAAGGGGGTGACCATCCACATGATCCCGTCCAGCACCTGCTTGGGCGCCGTGCCGGAGACCTGCAGGCCGGGAATCAGCGCCTGCGCGATGGCAAGGGACTCCTGCGGGTCATTGGTGTCGGTGCCCCCCGCCTTGTCAAACAGCCAGCCCAGATACAGGTAGCTGGCGTCGGCCAGGTG
>JAKPUV010000090.1 GCA_029554925.1 Candidatus Hydrogenedentota bacterium
CTGCGGCCACTGCCTTTGCCACCCAGTCGCCGGACAGGTGGCGCAGGGGCGACACGCCCGCGCGGAGCGCGTCCACCTTGGCGGGGTCGGTGTCGTGGACGATGACCGGGTGCCCGGCGTCGAGAAAATGCCTTGCCAGGGGGATGCCGACATAGCCCGCGCCGACGACGGCGACGGCGGCCTTTCCCGAGGCGATTTCGTCCAGCAGGCGCTGTTTCATGGGGTGCCGTCCTTTTCCGCCGCCCCGGGTTTCATGACGGGGTACAGGGCGATGACGAACATGCCCAGGAGCCCGAAGAGGCCGGCGAAGGGCCCCACCAGCAGCACGCCGGTGTGCTCCTCGACCCGGTTGCCCCAGACGCTCATGGAGAGCGAGGCGAGCAGGACCGACCCGGCCATGGAGGCCTTCCAGATGAAGGCGCTCAGGCCGTTGTACAGCGCCTCGCGCCGCTCGCCGGACAGGCGCTCGTCGTGGTCTATGATGTCGCCCATCATGGGCACAATCATGACATAGATGATGGCCTGGCCGACGCCGCAGTAGCCGAAGAGGACCATGCCCATGAACTGGCGCGCCGCGAAGTCCGCCCCGGACTTCCCGATGAGGTACATGAACGGCATGCCGGTGGCGATGATGGCGAGGGCGGCGAACATCATCCACTTCATGTGGACGCGGCGCGCCACCATGGGGATCACGGCGTAGGACCCCACGGCGACGAGAATGAACGGCACGAGCAGCTTGGTGATGGTGCCCTCGTCGCCGTCGAGACCCAGCTCGGCCCAGTAGGGCAGGGCCCGCTGCACGGCGAGGAACCCGATGGTGAACAAAAAGAACGACGCGGCGTAGATCAGGAAGGGCTTGTTGCGCAGCGCGTCCAGCAGGGCCCGCCCGTAGGGCAGCGGGTCCGACGGAACCGCCTCGGAGTCGTAGCGCTCGCGGACGAGCAGCACGGGGCACAGGAAGGTGAGGAACGAGACCACGGCAAAGATCATGGCGACGCGCCGGTAGCCCGCGGGGGAGAAGGACTCCTCGCGGCGCGTGACCGCCGGTCCGCCGGGCGCGTCGGCCAGCAGCGCGAGCACGCGCGCGTGGGCCAGATCCCCCCGCAGGGCGCGGGTGAAGGCCACAATCCTGCCCCCCTGCTCGTCCATCAGGATGAGGTTGGCCCGCACGGCCTCGCGGGCCGCCGCCGCGGCGAGGAAATCGGCCAGTTCGCCCGAGGGCGCCGCGCCGGAGGGCAGGGTCAGGCGCAGATGGGCCGCGCTTTTCTCCACCCCCACCGGCCCCTGGACGCCGGGCGCGCCCGCGAGCGCCGCCGCCAGCGCCTTCTCGTCCATGAGCTCCGCCTGCGCGGTCGGGTAGGTGACGGAGAAGACCCCGCCGTCCACACCCGCCAGGCTGTCGGCGGCGAAGGCCGAGGCCACCACCGGCGTGAGGCGCGCCCGGATCCCGTCCAGCTGCGCGGCGTCGGGACCGGGGGCGTCAAACCGCGCGCCGGACCACGCCTTGCGCCGCACGGGGGTCATCTTTTCCCGAAGCGCCTCGGGAAACGCCGCGGCCACGGCCTCGTCCTGCGTGTGCTCGCGGATCCGCTCGTAGAGCGGCCCCGCCACGGACACGGAGGTGACGCCGCTCTCGTCCTTGGAGACCGTCAGGCCCTCCGCCGCGTCCGCCTCGAGCCCCGTCTCGCCCGGGGGCAGCAGGCGTCCCACGGCGCCCCGGACATCGGCGACGGGCCCGGCAAACCGCAGGGCCAGGCTGCTCTCCACCCGGCCGGGGTCCAGCGCCGTGATGAGCACGCCGGGCAGGGCGTTGGCGAAGGCGAGGCCGAGGATCATGCCGACGGCGACCCAGGTGCCCACGGC
>JAKPUV010000094.1 GCA_029554925.1 Candidatus Hydrogenedentota bacterium
CGGCGTGCAGCTGTGCAGCGAGGTCATCAACCAGTGGGGCCTGTATTTCTACTCGCCGTCCGGCGGCGTGGGCCGCACCATCTACGTCCCCGTGGCCCTCGTTGGGGTCATTTTCATCATCGGCACCCTGTGGGACGCCGTCAGCAGCCCCGTCGTCGGCGTCCTGTCCGATAAGACCCCCACGCGGCCCGGCAGGTGGCGGTTCCTCCCGATCCCCGGACGCCGCCTTCCCTACATCTTTTGGGGCGCTCTCGGCATGGTCTTCACCCTGGTCGGGTTCTGGTACCCCCCGGTGGAGGGCTCCTCGCTCCTCAACCTCGCCTACGGCACCGTCTTCCTCTGCGCCCACTGGACCCTGTTTTCCCTGGCCGTGGTGCCGCTCAACGCCCTCGGCCCGGAGATCGCCCGGTCCGAGGCCGCCCGCGTCGCCGTGGGCACCTGGGTCGCCGTCGGCATGATCCTCGGCCTCGCCTTCGCCAACGCCCTGCCCGGCGTGCTCATCACGGCGCTGGACCCCGGCCGCGTCGAGAGCAGCCTGGCCCTGCGGTTCGCCGGGCCCGTCGCCGATGTCCGGGGCGCCGTGGGGCGCCTGCTGCCCCCGGGCGAGACGGGGCTCGAGGCGGACGCGGCGGAGGGCCTGACGGTCTCCAAGGACGAGAGCGGCGTCACCTCCGTGTCCGTGGCGGGGCCGCTCTACGAGCGGATCCGCGAGCACACGCAGGAGGAGGCCGTGGCCGCGGCGTTTCCGGAGGCGCTCCGCGAGAAAATGACCCCCGTGCGGCGCAAGGCGTGGTCCGGCGCGCGGTTCGACGCGCCCGGTCCCGACGCCGGGCAGATGGACGCGATCCGGGCGCGCCTGACGCCGGTGGTGGCCTCGGCCTTCGCCGCCGACAGTCTCGCGGGCGTGGAGGGCGGGATATTTTCCGTCACCTACCCGACGGCGCAGGCGGAGCTCATGGACGAGAAGGCGCTGGCGGCGGCGCTCGCGGGCGCGCCCGGCGTCAGCGGGCACGTCGGGGTGGAGAAGAGCGCGGCCGACCTGCGCCTGACCCTGCCCTCCGGCACGGCGCCCTCGGGCGAGCTGGCCGATTTCCTCGCGGCGGCGGCGGCGCGCGAGGCCGTGCGGGCCAATCTGATCCTCATGGACGAGCAGGGCGGGCGGATCGTGGCCTTCACCCGCGCCCTGCGGGGGGATCTGGCCCACGCGCGCGTGCTCGCGCTGCTGGCCGACGCGCCCGGCGGACCGGCGGTCACGCGGCGTGAGGAGTCCTTCTCCCCCGCGGGCT
>JAKPUV010000096.1 GCA_029554925.1 Candidatus Hydrogenedentota bacterium
GGGCGGGAGCGCATTCTTGCCGGAAACGTGCCCACCGCCGGGCTCCCCGCCGCCGTGAAGGAAAAACTGGCCGCGAATCTTCGTGACATCATCGCGCGCCACCGGGCGGTGTGGCTGGAACGCAACCGACCCGGCGGGCTGCGCGAGAGCGCGGGACGCATGGAGTCGCTGCTGGCCCTTCTGGAGCGCTGACGCCCCTTCCGCTGTGGAAAATATGGTAAAATCCGGCAACCTTCGGGAGAGCACCCGGGGGGACTCTTGGGAAGACGCCGCAGCGCGGGCGGCATTGCGGCGAAAAACGCACGCACCCCGGTCCGGGGCCGGATCCGGAGGCGGGGTGGTGAGGAGTGCCTTATGACCGAAGAACGCCAGTTGTTGAGCGGCAACGAGGCCATCGCCCTCGCCGCGCTGCACATGGGGGTTTCCCTCGGGACCGGGTATCCCGGCACCCCCTCCACGGAAATCCTGGAGCGGTACTCCGCCCTCGGCGGGCGGGCGCAGTGGGCGCCCAACGAGAAGGTGGCCCTCGAGGTGGGCATCGGCGTGGCCTACGGGGGCGCGCGCGCCCTGGTCACCATGAAGCACGTCGGCGTGAACGTGGCGGCCGATCCGCTGTTCACGGTGGCCTACACCGGGGTGCGCGGCGCGCTGGTGCTGGTGTCCGCAGACGATCCGGGCATGGCCTCCAGCCAGAACGAGCAGGACAACCGGCGCTACGCGAAGGCGGCGGGGGTGATGATGCTGGAGCCCGCAGACGCGCAGGAGGCCTACGACTTCACGCGGGTCGCCTTTGAACTCTCGGAAAACTGGAACCTGCCGGTGATGCTGCGCGTGACCACCCGGGTGTGCCACTCCAAGAGCATCGTGACGCCGAGGGACCCGTCGCCCCCCGTGAAGGATCCGGAGTTCGTGCGCGACTTCCAGTCCTACGTGATGGTGCCCGCCTACGCGCGCCCGGCCCACCGCCGCCTGCGCGCGAAGCTGGAGAAGATCACCGACTGGAACGAGCATGCCCCGGTTAACCGCGTCGTGAAGGGCTCGAAATCCCTGGGTATCGTCACCTCGGGCGTGTGCTACCTGCACGTGCGCGAGGCGGCGCCCGACGCCAGCGTGTTCAAGGTGGGCATGAGCCACCCGCTGCCCATCCACCAGATCCGCGCCTTCGCCGAGACGGTGGACCGCTGCCTGGTGATTGAGGAGGGCGACCCCTACCTCGTCGAGCAGCTGCGCACCGAGGGGATCGCCTGCGAGGGCAAGCTGGACATGTACCGCTTCGGCGAGCTGAACGTAACGCGGGTGCGCCGGATCATCGCGGGCGACGGCAGCCCCGAGCCCATGGCCCCGCGCGGAAAGCCGCCGCAACTCTGCGTGGGCTGCCCGCACCGCATGGCCTTCGCCGTGCTCAAGAAGCACGACTGCGTCATTGCGGGGGACATCGGCTGCTACACCCTGAGCGTGCTTCCCCCCTTTGAGACGATGGACACCTGCGTCTGCATGGGCGCCAGCATCAGCGTGGGCCTGGGGCTGCGCCACGCCCTCCCGGACGACAAGGCGCGCCGCGTGGTCAGCGTCATCGGAGACAGCACCTTCATGCACAGCGGGCTCACGGGCCTGGCCGAGATGGTCTACAACCCGCCGAAGACGGGGCATGTGGTCATCATCCTCGACAACGGCACCACGGCCATGACGGGCATGCAGGAGCATCCCGGCACGGGGCGGAAACTGGACCACACCTGGACCAACCAGGTGAAGGTCGAGGAGGTCGCCCGCGCGATGGGCGTGACGAACGTGGCGGTGGTCGAGCACCCGCCCGCGCTCGAGGCGGCCATCAACGACGCCCTGTCCAAGGACGAGCTGTCCCTCATCATCATGCGCCGCGTCTGCCGCCTGGCGGAGAAGCGGATCAAGGCCCTTGAGGCCGACCGGGAGAAGTGCCATGACGACAAATAACGGCGGCGTGACCGATGTGGTGATCGCGGGCCTGGGCGGCCAGGGCGTCATCCGCGCGGCGGACATCCTCGCGGAGGCGGCCTTCCT
>JAKPUV010000101.1 GCA_029554925.1 Candidatus Hydrogenedentota bacterium
CACCCGCGTCTTCACCGCGCGCGCCCTCGGCGGAGACATCCGCCCCCCCGTGGTCGCCGGGCTGGCGCTCCAGACCGTCTCCTCCTCCCTGTTCGCGCTCGGGCTGCTGGCGCTGGCCGGACCGCTGTGCGCCGCCATGAAGCGCCCGGAATTCGTGCCGCTGTTCCGGCTCGGCGCGCTGCTGGTGTTCACGCAGGGGGCTACGGACTTCTTCAAGCAGGTCTTCGAGGGGCTCCACCGCCTCCGCTTCACCTTCACCACGGGCTTCCTGGACTACGCGCTGCGCCTCGTCCTGATCGTGACGCTGGTGTGGGCTTTCCCGGAGCCCTGGGCCGCCGTCACGGCCTTCATCATCGCCACGGCGCTGTGTGCCGCCGTGTCCTTTCTTGTGCTGGACCGCCGCTTCCTCCGGCCCGCCGGCGGCTACTCCCTGCGCGGACTGCCCGTTGTGCCCATGTTTGCCTACGCCGCGCCCATGTTCCTCACCCATCTCGGGCTCGCGCTGTCGGTGGAGCTGGACACGCTGATGCTGGGCTGGCTGACGACGGACGCGGAGGTGGGCCTTTTCGCCCCGGCCAAGGAGATTTCGGCGCGCATGATGCACGGGGGCGTGCTGCTGGCCATGAGCACGCTCCAGGTCTTCGCGCATGCAAAGGACGAGGAGCTGCCGGGGCTCGTTCCCCTGCTGAACCGCCTGGTCGGCATCGCCGTCGGGTTCTACACCGCCTGCTGCCTCGGCATTCTGCTCTTCGCGGAGCCGGTCATGGTCGCCATCTTCGGGCCGGAGTTCGCGGGAGTCGGCGTGCCCATGAAGCTCCTTGCCCCCTTCGTCTTCTTCATGAGCATCTCCCGCGTGTACACCGGCATTCTGGACTACCGGGGCCGCGCCTGGATCCGAGCGGGATGCCTCGCCCTTTCCGTGCTGCTGAACTTCGCGCTGAACCTCGTGCTGATTCCCCGGTTTGGCGCGGCGGGCGCGGCGACGGCCACATCGCTGGCCTATGTGCCGTATGTTGTGCTGAGCTGGTGGTGGGTGCGGCGCATGTTCGCCGCCGCGGGACGGGCCGCGGCCGCCGCGAGGGAGAACGAACCGGACCGGAGCCTGGAATGATGCATCCCCTGCTGCAAGAGATTGTCCGCGATCGCGCGCAGTGCCCGGTGTGCGCCACGCCCGAGCACCTGCGCGAAGAGGCATGCGAGGACGGCTCCGCGCGCCGCTGCGGCGCGTGCGGGCTGCGCATGACGCTCACGGCGGACGGGCTGCTGGCGGCCCTTCCGCCCCATCTGGCGGAGACGGCGCGGGAGAACGCCGAATACTACGACGCCATGGCCCGCCGCGGCGGCGGCAACCTGTCGAACCGCTCTCACAGCCGCAACCACCTCCAGAAGTGCGGGACCGTGCTGCGCCACCTCGGGCTGGGGCCGGGCATGCCCCCGAAGACCGTGCTGGAGTTCGGCATCGGTCTGGGCAGCCACGCGGCCGCCGTGGCGGAGACCGGCGCCGCCTACGCGGGACTGGACATCTCCCCCGGGCTTCTGGAGTTCGTCCAGCGCGGGCGCCCCGAGCTCCGGGACGGCCTTTTCGCAGCGGCGGACGCCACGGCGCTCCCGTTTCAGGAGGCGTCGTTCGACGCGGTGTTCGGCGTCGCCGTACTGCACCATTTGGCCGAGCCGCTGGACGGCGTGCGGGAACTGCTGCGAGTGCTGAAGCCGGGCGGCCGGTTCTGCTTTCTGGAGCCGAAGCGGTTCTACCCGGTCCACTTTCTCGGGTACCTGCGCAATCCGAAGGTGGAGGTGGGGACGATGAAGACCACCCGGGGCCGCATCCTGGGATGCCTGCGCGCGATGCGTGTGGCCGAGGCGGCCGTGGACCCCCTCATCTACACGCCGAACCGCCCCCGCGCACTGGTCCCCCTGTATGACCGCGTGGACGGTCTTCTTGCGAAAGCCCCCCTGGGCGGCCTGCTCTCGGTGATGTTCTGCGTCCACGGCGTTAAATAGCCGCTGTTGTGCGCGGGGGAGTCTCCCCTTTACACTTGTGCCGGCGGTCTGGCACCGCGTCCCGGACACGGGCGCGGAAAACACACGGAAGGTGTCCTTTTGTCATGGTGAGATTCTGCATAATCGGGTCCTACAGCGGCCGCAACGCGGGCGACTGCGCCATTCTCGAAAATGTGACCCGGGAAATCGTCGAGAAGTTCCCCGGGGCCGTCTGCGAGGTGCCCACGATGAACCCCGCGTTCGTCCGGAACACCTATCCCGATCTTCCGCTGGTCCCCGTGCCCTGCATGCCGTGGAACCTGAGCGTGAAGCTCTTCGGGCTGCCGCTGGCCCTGTCCGTCCTGCGCAGCGACGCGGTGATCGTGACCGCGGCCATGCTGTTCGACGTCCGGTTTTGGAACCCCCTGTACAACTTCCTGACCTCCCTGCTCATCGCCCTGCCCCTGGCCAAGCTCGCTGGAAAGAAGGTTTTCTTCTACGGCGTGGGCGTAGGCCCCATCAACACCCCCAAGGGCCGCGCCGTGGTGCGGTATCTGCTCAACCTCGGCGACGGCGTCACGCTGCGCGAGGAGGCGTCCGTGCCCATCATGCAGGGCATCGGCGCCGCCGTCACGCCCGTCATGGCCGCCGACCCCGCGCTGGGGCAGCGGGTGCCGGAGGAGACAGCGGCCCGCATGCGGGAGCGCGTGCGGAAGGACCTCGGGGAGGGACCCTTCGCCACGGTGAACCTCAACGCCTACGTCGGCGGATGGACCCAGGACGCCGCCGGAAAGACCCTCACGCGGGAGCGGTTCGAGGCGGAGACGGCGGCCGCCGTGCGGCGGCTGGTGGACGAAGAAGGGCTCGGCGCGGCGCTCGTCTGCACCCACCACATGGACGACGCTGTGATGGAGTCCGTCCTCCGGCGGATTGACCGGCCGGGCCGCGCGGTCCTCTACAAGTGCCGCGACTTTGACCACCGCGAGCTCATGGCCGTCATGGGGATGTCGGAGTTCATGATCGGCATGCGGCTCCACTGCCAGATTCTCGCCGTCGCCGCGGGCACGCCGTGCATCGCCCTCAACTACGCCCCCAAGGTCCGCCATTTCATGCAGATGGCCGGGCTGGAGGACCTGGTGATCGAGCTGGACGGCGGATACTCCGCCGATCTGCTGCTCGGGCGCTGCGCCCATCTGCGCGACCATCGGGAGACCATCCTCCCCGACATGCTCGCCCGCGTCGCCGCCCTGAAACAGGCCGCCAAGAACAGCCCCGCCGAACTCGCCAAGGTCATGAACGGATAGAAGAAGACTCAACGCAGAGGCGCGGAGAGCGCAAACAGCGCAGAGAGGGAGAGGAGAAGACAAGGCAGAGGGTGCGGTCGGCATTGCTTCTGTCTCGGTGGGCAATATTCTTCCCCGGAGGGGACAACATCACGAAAGGGTTGCATGAACCAATGCAATCCTTCATCGCGTGCGCCTGCACGCCGCCCCCCCTCGGCGTTCTCCGCGGCTCTGCGTTGAGTTTTCCCTACAGCAGGCCGAGTTCCTTGAGGCCGTCGATGCCCGTGCGGACCTCGCCGGCGGAGCGGTGGAGGGACGCGCGGTCGGCGTCGGAGATGTCCAGCTCGAGCACCTTCTCGACGCCGTCCATGCCGAGGTAGCAGGGGACGCCCATGTAGATGTCGCTGAGGCCGTACTCGCCGTTGAGGAGGGCGGCGCAGGGCAGGAGCTGGCGCTCGTCGCGGAGGATGGACTGGACCATGCGCACGGCGCTGGCGGCGGGGGCGTAGTAGGCGCTGCCGGTCTTGAGCAGCGCCACGATCTCGCCGCCGCCCTTGCGGGTGCGCTCGACGATGGCGTCAATGCGGTCCTGCGGCAGGAGCTTGGTGAT
>JAKPUV010000106.1 GCA_029554925.1 Candidatus Hydrogenedentota bacterium
GATCAGCTGGAAGTACTTGAAGTAGTCGGCCTTGACGGCGTCAATATACGCAAAGTCGAAGACGCCCTCCAGGTTGGGGAGGGTCTTCAGGGCGTCCCCCTCCACACAGGTGACGGACTTGTCCAGCCCGGTCTTGGCGAGGTTCTCCCGGCAGGTCTTCACCGCCTCCGGGTCAATCTCCAGCGTGTAGAGATGGCCGCCCGTGCGCTCAAAGGCGATGCCCATGTGCAGGGCTCCGTACCCCGTGAACGAGCCCACCTCGACCCCCCGCTGCGCATTCCGGGTCTCCACCAGAATTCGCAGGAGCAGGGCGTCCTCCGGCGTCGTGCTCAGCCCCGTGCGCGGAAACTCCCGGAGAAACGCCTCGCGCGCCGCGGCGTCCCCCGCGCCGCGCTCCCCGGAGAGCACCCCCCGCAACACCGGCTCCAGCGCGTCGGCCATGCGCTGGAAACCCAGGTCCGTGGGGTGGGTGCCGTCCACGGTGGCCTCGCCGTCGTCGCCGAGCAGGGCCGCGCCGGGCACGTAGGTCAGCCCCGTCACCCCGGCCGCGGTGAGCCGCTCGTGGGCGGCGCGGAGCGCGTCGTTCTTCGCGGTGTATGCCTCGCGGGGTCCGGGAAGAAAGGTGCCCGCCTGGTACGAGATGTTCTCCACGAGCACGATGGGCGTGCCGGGGCGCGCGGCGCGCAGGGCCTTCACGAAGGGCTCCACCCGTTCCGTCACCTCCTGCGGCGTCAGGTTGGGCAGGCAGTCCAGCACGTACACCGCCGCCTCCACCTCCGCGACCAGTTCGCCGAGGGCGGGCTCCATCCGGCCGCTGCCGGAGAATCCCAGGTTGATGACGGGCCGGTCCAGCCGCCGTCCCAGGATGGCCGGGTAGGCCATCCCCGGGCGGGACGCGCATCCGCCGTGGGTGATGGAGGTGCCGTAGAACAGCACCGGTTTTTCCCTGTCCGCCGGGCGCGCCGCCCCCTTCGCCAGTGACGCCGCGGGGGGCACGCCAATCTCCAAGGACTCGGTGCCGTTGTACAGCGGCAGGCAGACCATGAACTCATGGAGCCCCTCCGGGATGCCGTCTGCGAGCAGCGCCTCGGTGGTCTGCTCCTTGGGCCGCCCGTTGCCGATCCAGCGCCACACGGCGCCGTCCCTCACATACAGGTCCAAGCCGCTCACTCCGGTGGCGGGCATGTGGGGCATGGCCAGCTCGGGGTTCAGCACGGTCCACCGCGCGGAGATTTTCGGCGCGTCGGTGGTGAAGCGCACGCACAACCCCGCCGAGTGGCGGCTCAGGGACCACACCGACTTGGGTACGGCCCCCTCGGCCCGCGCGGGCAGCCGGTCATAGAACCGCGCCGTGTCCTGCCACCCCTTCCCCTCCACCGTCAGGCCCCGGGCGTCATACCACAGCCACTCCCCCGTGGCGTCCTTCGCCGCGAAGTTGGAGTCCAGTTTCTCGATGTCCGAGGCGGCCGCCGCGGGAAACAGCGGGAACAGGGCGCACGCAAGCGCGGCAAGAAACAGGCCGTTCAGAAGGGGAAGGGGGCGCATGACGGGTTCCTTTCTGGTGGGGGTCCGGAGGGCATGCTAACACAGCCCGGCGGACGGCCGGAAACACTATAAACTCTTCCGGCGCTCGTGCGCGCCAATATCCGGCGCCGCGCCCTGCGGCACCGGAACCCCCTCGAAGTCCGTCTCCGCGGCGGGGGCGTCCCCCGCGTCCACGCACGGGGAGTCCGAAGTCAGCCGG
>JAKPUV010000108.1 GCA_029554925.1 Candidatus Hydrogenedentota bacterium
CCGGCTGACTTCGGACTCCCCGTGCGTGGACGCGGGGGACGCCCCCGCCGCGGAGACGGACTTCGAGGGGGTTCCGGTGCCGCAGGGCGCGGCGCCGGATATTGGCGCGCACGAGCGCCGGAAGAGTTTATAGTGTTTCCGACCGTCCGCCGGGCTGTGTTAGCATGCCCCCGGACCCCCACCAGAAAGGAACCCGTCATGCGCCCCCTTCCCCTTCTGCACGGCCTGTTGCTTGCCGCGGTTGCGTGCGCCCTGCTCCCCCTGTTTCCCGCCGCGGCCGCCTCGGACATTGAGAAGCTGGACCCCAACTTTGCGGCGAAGGACGCCACGGGGGAGTGGCTGTGGTATGACGCCCGGGGCCTGACAGTCGAGGGCAAGGGGTGGCAGGACACGGCGCGGTTCTATGACCGGCTGCCCACACGGGCCGAGGGGGCCGTGCCCAAGTCCGTGTGGTCCCTGAGCCGCCATTCGGCGGGGCTGTGCGTGCGGTTCACCACCGACGCGCCGAAGATTTCCGCGCGGTGGACCGTGCTCAACCCCGAGCTGGCCATGCCCCACATGCCCGCCACGGGGGTGAGCGGTCTGGACCTGTACGTGAGGGACGGCGCCGTGTGGCGCTGGATCGGCAACGGGCGGCCCCAGGAGCAGACCACCGAGGCGCTGCTCGCGGACGGCATTCCGGAGGGACTCCATGAGTTCATGGTCTGCCTGCCGCTGTACAACGGCACTGACTCCCTGGAGATCGGCGTGCCCCCGGCCGCATCGCTGGCGAAGGGGCCGGCGCGCCCGGCGGACCGGGAGAAACCCGTGCTGGTCTACGGCACCTCCATCACCCACGGCGGATGCGCCTCGCGGCCGGGGACGGCCTACCCGTCCATCCTGGGGCGGCGGCTGGACCGGCCCGTCATCAACCTCGGTTTTTCCGGCAGCGGCCGGATGGAGCCCGCCCTCGGTGAGCTGCTCGCCGAGGTGGACGCGGCGGTCTATGTGCTGGACTGCCTGCCCAACCTGACGCCGCAGGAGGTGACGGAGCGGGTGGAGCCCTTTGTGAAGGCCCTGCGCGCCGCGCGCCCGGACACGCCCATCGTGCTCGTGGAGAACATCTCATACCAGGCGGGGGCTTTCCTGCCCCGCTCCCGCGAAGCGTACACGGCGAAAAACGACGCGCTCCGCGCCGCCCACGAGCGGCTCACCGCGGCCGGGGTAACGGGGCTGACCTACGTGCCCGGCGCGGCCCTGCTCGGAGACGACGGCGAGGCCACGGTGGACGGCACCCACCCCACGGACCTGGGGTTTCAGCGCATGGCCGACGCGCTGGAGCCGGTGTTGAGGGGGGTGCTCTCCGGAGAGCGCGGCGCGGGGGACGCCGCGGCGCGCGAGGCGTTTCTCCGGGAGTTTCCGCGCACGGGGCTGAGCACGACGCCGGAGGACGCCCTGCTCCTGCGAATTCTGGTGGAGGCCCGGAACGCCCAGCGGGGGGTCGAGGTGGGGTCGTTCACGGGGTACGGAGCCCTGCACATGGGCATCGCCTTTGAGCGCACGGGCGGCCATCTCTACACGCTGGAGATTGACCCGGAGGCGGTGAAGACCTGCCGGGAGAACCTCGCCAAGACCGGGCTGGAGAAGTCCGTCACGTGCGTGGAGGGGGACGCCCTGAAGACCCTTCCCGAGCTGGAGGGCGTCTTCGACTTCGCCTATATTGACGCCGTCAAGACCGACTACTTCAAGTACTTCCAGCTGATCGAGCCGAAACTGAAACCCGGGGCGGTGATCGTGGCTGACAACGTCATCGTCTCGGCGGACGCAATGCGCGACTATCTGGACCATGTCCAGAAGAGCCCCGACTACGAGACCGTCATCGTGCGCGCCTCGGACGAGAAGAAGGACGGCATGGCCGTCACCTACAAACTGCGCTGACCTCTTTCCGGATCGGCGGGAAGCCGGTCCCGCCGCTACTCCTCCGGCGGGACGTAGGTGATCTTGAAGGCGTCGAACTGCTTGAGCAGGTCCGGCTTGTCCACGGATTTCCGGTAGGCCTCCTCGGGCTCGACGAGGTTCTCGCGGACGAGATGGGCGAGCTCGTGGTTCAGCAGCGTCATGCCCTCCCGCTTGCCCGTCTGCATGATGCTCATGATCTGCTGGATTTTGGACTCCCGGATGAGGGCCGCCACGGCGGAGTTGACCACGAGCACCTCGATGGCCGCGATGCGGCCGCCGCCCTTCTTTTTGAGAAGGTTCTGCGCCACCACGCCCTTCAGGGTGGAGGCGAGCATGGTGCGTATCTGGGCCTGCTCGTCTGCGGGAAACTGGTCGATGAGCCGGTCCACCGTGCTGATGGCGGTGGTGGTGTGCAGGGTGCCGAAGACCAGGTGCCCGGTCTCGGCGGTCTCCAGGGCGATGCGCGTCGTCTCCAGGTCGCGCATCTCGCCGATCAGGACGATGTCCGGGTCCTGCCGCAGGGCGGCGCGCAGGGCCGTCTTGAAGCTGTCGGTGTGGGTGTGCACCTCGCGCTGGTTCACCAGGCACATCTGGTTCTGGTGCACAAACTCAACCGGGTCCTCGATGGTGATGATGTGCTCCGTCCGCGTGTTGTTGATGTGGTCAATCATCGCGGCGAGGGTGGTGGATTTTCCGCTGCCCGTGGGGCCGGTCACGAGAACAAGCCCCTTCTGCAGGGTGCAGAACCGGCGGATGGACTCGGGAAGGCGCAGGTCCTGCATGGTGAGGATGTCCGAGGGGATCACGCGGAAGACGGCCCCGATCCCCTTGATGTCCCGGAACACATTAACCCGAAACCGGGCCAGGCCCGCGATGTCATAGGCGAAGTCCGTGTCGCTCCTCTCGTTGTACTCCCTCTCGTTCCGGGGCGGCATGATCTCGTAAATGATCGTCTTCGCCCGCTGGGCGGAAACCTCCTCCTCGCGCAGGCTGACGATCGCGCCGTCCCGGCGGAGGATGGGCTTGCACCCGGTGCAGAGATGCAGGTCCGACGCGCCCTGCTCCATAATGGTCCTAAGGTAGTCGTCAATCTCGGCCATGCGTTCGTCCTCCGTTTGCAGCTGCACCGCCGCAGCCGCCGCGATTCTACCCCCGTGCGGCCCCGGTTTCAATTTCTGGAGGCTTTTGCTTCCCCCCGGGCCGCTGTGCTAAGATGCAGTCCCGTTAGAGCAACGGGCCCCCCCTCCACTCTAGCCTTTGGAAAGTTTCTTTCGGGCTGACCCTGCGACTGGCTGAACCAAGGCGGAGCATTGTGTCATGACAAGCGGAAAACCATATGTTTTGTGCGTGGTTCCCGCCCGTTTCGCCTCCACCCGCTTCCCCGGAAAGATCATCGTCCCCCTGGCCGGCAAACCCCTTGTGATGCACGCCTACGAGCGCGCCCAGCGGGCGACACTGGTGGATGAGACCCTGATCGCCGCGGACGACCCGGCCATCGCGGAGGCGGTCGCGCCGTACGGGGCGTGCCTGGTGATGACCCGTCCGGACCACCCCAGCGGCACGGACCGGATCGCCGAGGTGGCAGAGGGCCACCCGGCGGAAATCATTGTCAACGTGCAGGGGGACGAGGCCCTCATTGACCCCGCCACCGTGGACGCCGCCGTGCGGGCCCTCTTGGACCACCCGGAGGCCGTGATGTCCACGGCCCGGCACCGGATCACCGACCCGGCGCTCATCGCCGACCCGAACGCGGTGAAGGTGGTGTGCGACGCGGCGGGGCGGGCCCTGTATTTCTCCCGCAGCCCGATCCCGCACATCCGGGACGCGGCGGACCGGGAGGCCGGGAACACCTGCTACTGGCAGCATGTGGGGCTGTACGTCTACCGCCGGGAGTTCCTGCTGCGGTACGCGAAGATGCCCCAGACCCCCCTGGAGAAACTCGAAAAACTCGAACAACTTCGCGTTCTGGAAAGCGGCTTCGACATTGTCGTGGTGGACACGGAATACCGGGGCATCGGCGTGGACACGCCCGCGGACCTGGAGCGCGTGCGCGCGATACTGGAGAAACCAACCGAGGAGGCCTCGTCATGACGAAATACGTGTTCACAACGGGCGGCGTGGTGTCGTCGGTGGGAAAAGGCATCGTGTCCGCCGGTCTGGGGCTCCTGCTGGAGTCGCGGGGCCTCAAGATCGCCATGATGAAGCTGGACCCCTACATCAACGTGGACCCCGGCACCATGAACCCCTTCGAGCACGGGGAGGTGTTCGTGACGGACGACGGGGCGGAGACGGACCTGGACCTGGGGCACTACGAGCGCTTCACCTCGGCGAAGCTCTCCCAGAAGAGCAACGCCACGACGGGCAGCATTTACAACGCCGTCATCCAGAAGGAGCGCCGCGGCGAGTTCCTGGGGAAGACCGTGCAGGTGATCCCGCACATCACGGACGAGATCAAGTCGCGCATCCGCATGCTCACGGCCGAGGAGGACGGGGTGGACGTGGCGATCGTGGAGATCGGCGGCACGGTGGGCGACATTGAGAGCCTGCCTTTCCTGGAGGCGCTGCGCCAGTTCCGCCTGGAGATCGGCCCGGAGAACTGCTGCTTTGTCCATGTGACGCTGGTGCCCTACATCGAGGCGGCCGGCGAGCTGAAGACCAAGCCCACGCAGCACAGCGTGCGCGCCCTACGCGACATCGGCCTCCAGCCCGACGTCATCGTGTGCCGCACGGGCAAGAAGCGGCTGGGCCCGGACCAGTGCGCCAAGATCGCCCTTTTCTGCAACGTGACCAGGGAGGCGATCATCAACGCGGAGGACATTTCCCCGATCTACGCCATCCCGCTGAACTTCAAGAGCCAGCAGCTCGACGGGATCGTCCTCAAGCGGCTGGGGATGGACGTTCCCGAGGGCGACCTCTCCGAGTGGACCGCCATGGTGGAGCGGCTCAAGGCGGCCGAGAAGGTGGTGAAGATCGCCGCCGTGGGCAAGTATGTCGGGCACGACGACGCCTACAAGAGCATCAACGAGGCCTTTGTGCACGCGGGCATCTGGAACGACTGCAAGGTTTCCCTCCAGTGGGTGGACTCCGAGCAGTTTGAGAAGGGGGTGGACGTCGCGGCGACCCTTTCGGAGTACGACGGCATCGTGGTCGGGCCGGGGTTCGGCTCGCGGGGCATCGAGGGCAAGATCATGGCGGTGCGCTACGCCCGCGAGAACCGGGTGCCGTATTTCGGCATCTGCCTCGGCATGCAGATCGCCGTCATTGAGATGACGCGCAGCCTGCTCGGCCTGCCCAAGGCCACCTCGACCGAGTTCGACCCCAACACGCCCGACCCCGTGATCTCGCTGCTGTCCGAGCAGCGCGGCGTGATGGAGATGGGCGGCACCATGCGCCTGGGGCAGTACCGCTGCGAGCTGGGGGAGGACACCCTGGCCCGCGCGGCCTACGGCTCCGACGTCATTTTCGAGCGCCACCGCCACCGGTATGAGTTCAACAACGCGTATCTGGAGCGCTTGTGCGCCTCCGGGATGGTGGTCAGCGGCCGCCACGTCAAGGGCGACCACGAACTGGTTGAGATCATCGAGCTGAAGGGCCACCCCTGGTTCTGCGCCTCCCAGTTCCATCCCGAGTTCAAGAGCAAGCCCCAGCGGCCCCAGCCCCTTTTCCGCGACTTTGTCCGGGCCGCCGCGGCGTACAAGGACGCGCGTGCTTAGCCAGGTCGCGCGAGACCTTCTGGAGCGCCGCTACCGGTTGCTGCTCTCCTGGCGGGACAAGGCGGCCGCCCTGCGCGACCGGACACGGAGCTCCCGGGAGTTTGACCTGCCGCCGGGCATGCCGCCGGAGGGTGCGGACGAGTGGTTCGACGCCCAAAGCGCGGCGTCCGCCGCCGCCCTCGCGGAGATGCGCGCCAGTCTGGCAAACCGCCGCGAGGCCGCCCAGGACCGCGTGCGCGTGGCCGTGTACCGCCAGAAGCGGCTTCCCGACCGGGTGGCGGAGGGCAAGATCGGCGCCGCCGAGGCGAACAACGAGAACCGCGCCCTCTCCGCGGAGATTGAGGAGCAGGGCGCCCTCGCGAATCTCTGCAACCAGCTGCTGGGCACGGACTCCCCCGCGGAGCTCGGCGGGCGCATTGACCTGCCCCTCCCCAGGTATGAAAAGGAGCTGAACCGCTTCGCCCTTCCGGGGAAGGACGGCGGCGCCCCGCCCCATCCTGAGAAGATCTACGACACCCCCCGGGAGAAGGTGCCGCCCGCCGCCCTGCGCGGCCGCAGGCCGCCGCGGTTCCCGGCCCTCACCCGGACCGACCGCCGGACGCTGCTGCTGGCGGTTGTGGCCACCCTGTGCGTCGCCGGATTCGCCGCCCACCGGATGTTCTTTTCCGGGGAGGTGCGGTTCGACCTGCTTGCCGGCCCGGGCGGGGTCTGGCGGCTCGTCTGCGACAACGACAGCCCCCGCGAGATTTTCGTCCAGTGCGGGCAGGCCCCCGCCGGGGGCGGCGTCCGTCCCCACACGGTCACCCTCGAGCTCGGCGCGGAGGACGGCTCCGGATTCACCCTGTTCACCGTGCCCGAGCGGGTGTGGGTGTGGCGGGGACCGGGCGGGGGCGAGGGCACGGTGCGGGCCGTTCCCGCGCGCATGAAGGGGGAATGGACGCTGAACCTGAACCACCTTTCCCCCCCGGAGGCCCGGGGGGTGCTGCGGGTGCGCGCGGCCACCCCCACGGGGCGGCTGCTTTTGGAGGAGACCATTCCCCTGTCCCCGTCCGCGCCGGCGGAACCGCCGACCGGGAAGAATTGAGCGCTACTCCTCCCTTCGCGCCCAGCGGTCCCCGTCCAGGAACACCACCGTGCGGCGCAGCCCTCCCGGCGCCACGTCCACCGCCACATAGTGGAAGTTCCGGTTTTCCCGCGCGATGCGCCCGCTGAGGGGCGCGCCCCCGCCCGCCGTCAGCGTGTAGCGCACCCCGTCGCGCAGGTGGGTCGCGTAGCCGTGGATGTGCGCCATGAAGACCTCGTCCACGCCGCATTCGCGCATGAGCGCGTGAAAGGCGTCCTGGTTCTTCCGGAACCCCCTCCTGCGGGTGTCTCCCGCAAAGGTCTCCTCGAAAAACACGGGGGGGATGTGCAGGAACACAAAGCGCCGCGCCGCGCCGGGTTTGGAGAGCTCCGCGCGCAGCCAGGCCAGGGTGTCGTCGTCCACCCGGTCTTTGCGGCAGTTGTTGAAGCCGACAAAGCGGCAGCCGCCGAAATCGAGGGAGAACCGGTCGTCGCCGTACAGCGCCTTGAAGGCGGCGAAGTCGCGCCGCGCGCCCTGGTCGTGGTTTCCCGGCACGCAGAACAGGGGGGCGCCCCCCGTGAGGGGAAGCAGCGGCACATGGTTCCGCAGGAACTCGCCGGGGTTGCCCCGCCGCACGATGTCGCCGGTGTGGAACAGGACCGCGGGGGATTCCCCGGCGGCCTGTTTGTACAGCCGCGAGGCCACGGCGGTGTTGTTCCGCGTGTCCCCCATCACGACAAAGCGGAAGGCTTCCGGTCCGCCCAGGCGCGCCTGAAGCTCCCCGGCCATCGCGTCAAATCCGTGGTGCGCCCGGAGGGCCGCCAGTTCTGCAAGCCCGCGTCCCGCCAGCACCCATTGAACCCCGTGAAGCGCGCCGAGCGCCGCGGCGAGCATGCCCGCCACAAGAAGCACGGGGCCCGGGCCGATTTTCCATCCGAGCACCGCGAGCGCCGCCAGCACGGCCAGCCACAGCAGCTTCTTTTTCCGGAGCCCCTTCATGGACGCGTCTCCTCCGCCGGGCCGCCCTCGCGGCGGACGGTTTCCAGGTCGGCCTTTGGCGCGCCGAACCAGCGCAGCAGGTCGTCCGGACGCCGGGCCACGGCGTCGGGCCGGGCCGAGCGGATGCGCGCCTCGTCGTGCCAGCCCCAGGCCACGCCCACGGCCAGCACCCCGGCGCGGCGGGCTTCGACGATGTCGTCGCGCGTGTCGCCGACATACCAGCAGCGGCGTCCCCGTTCCAGCCGCATGACCCGCCGTATCTTCTTCACCTTGCTTGGCTCCTGGTCAGCGCCGATCACCCCGCGCACGCCCGCCACCCGGTGTTTCTCAAGAAAGCGGGTGACGGTGAACGTGGCGTTGGAGGTGATGATGTACACGGGGTGAACATCCGCGAGGCGGGCCAAAATGCCCGGCATCTCCGGGAACGGGGAGATGCGCTCGTTGGCCGCCTCGACCCGCGGGGCCACCTGCCGCCCCAGCTCCTTCAGCCGCCGCAGGGGGAAGCCGGCCCGGATGAGCTGAAGCACGAGGTTGTGGTCGAACAGGGCCAGGAAGGCCTCCTTCGAGTTCAGGCGATCAAACCCCATCTCCGAACAGAGCCGCGTGAACTCCCCGAAGTAGACCTCCCCGGAGTCGGCGATGACGCCGTCGTAGTCGAACAGCAGCGCCTCCCCCGCGGGGACGGCGCGCCGGAAGAGCCGGAGGAACACGCCTCAGGCCCCGACCAGCGCGCGCACCGCCAGCAGCAGCGCCGCGCACTCCTCGTCCGTGCCGATGGTGATGCGCAGGGCGTTCTCCAGCAGCCGGTGCGGGAAATAGCGCACCAGAATGCCCCGGTCGCGCAGCCCCTGGAAAAGGGCGCGCGCGTCCGGCGTCCCGTTCCACCGGGCCAGCAGAAAGTTGCTCTGCGACTCCGGCACGTCGAATCCCAGGGCCAGCAGGTCGTTGCGCAGCCAGGTGCGGGTGCTGCGGACGCGCCCGGCGTTCTCGCGCATGTAGTCGTAGTCCTCCAGCGCGGCCAGGCCGGCCGCCTGGCTGAAGGCGTTCATGTTGTAGGAGTCCTTCACCTTCACGAACTCCGCGATGAGCTCCGGCCGCGCCACGGCGATGCCCACGCGCATGCCCGCCAGACTGAAGGACTTCGAGAAGGTGCGCATCACGATGGCGTTCGGGAACCGTTCCGGGAAGTCCAGGCAGTGGTCGTCGGAGAAGTCCACATAGGCCTCGTCAATCACGACGATGCCGGGGAACTTCCGGCAGAGGCGCTCCACCGCCGCGCGCGGCACGGACACGCCCGTGGGCGCGTTGGGCCGCGCCAGAAAGCACAGCCTGCCGGGCAGCGAGTAGAAGGCCTCAGGGAGCTGGAACGACGCGTCCAGATCCACCGAGTCCAGGACGCAGTCGTGCAGCCTGCACAGGACCTCGTAGAGGGAATAGGTCGGGTACGGGGCGGTCACATGGTCGCCGGGGTCCACAAAGGCGCGCAGCGCCAGCGCCAGCAGCTCGTCCATGCCGTTGCCCGCGATGACCCATTCCGGCCCCGGCAGGCCGTACCGCCGGACACACTCGGCGCGGAAGGCCGCGCAGAGCGGGTCGGGGTAGCGGCGCAGGGCGTTGACGCCCAGGGCGCGCACGGCCTCGATCACCCGCGGCGACGGGGGATAGGGGTTCTCGTTGGTGTTCAGCTTGATCACGTCCGGGTCCGACGGCTGCTCGCCCGGCGTGTAGCCCTCCACGGTCTCCAGTATTTTCCGGCCGTACTTCATGTCACGACTCCTCCAGGCGGGCCGTCACCGACCGCGCGTGGGCCTCGAGACCCTCCAGTTCGGCGAGGCGCACAAGGTCGGCGCCCTGCGCCCTCAGGCGTTCTTCGCTGTACTTGATGTAGCTCGTCACTTTCCGGAAGTCCTCCGCCGTCAGGGGCGAGGAGAACCGGGCGCGCCGCATCGTCGGCAGCACGTGGTTCGGCCCGGCGATGTAGTCGCCCACGGCCACCGGCGTCATCGGGCCGACCATGACGGCCCCGGCGTTGCAGATGCCCCTTGCCGTCTCTTCAGGATCCCGCGTCTGCACGCTCAGGTGCTCCGGCGCGATGAAGTTGGCGAGGTC